>JAGHBR010000288.1 GCA_021160885.1 Caldisericaceae bacterium | reverse complement strand
TGACATAATGCAGCCTCATATCTAAATTGTTCTTTTGAAAAGAGGAAATTTAAATGAGGTTGTTGAAAAAGGGAAAATATCAGGTCATTTTCCCCAGTAATATAAAATATTTGCCCGAGGCAGAACATATTACAGCCTGTATTAGTAAGGAACTGGCTTTTGACGAAGATGCCCGTGATGACCTGTCTATTGCCATTACGGAATTATTCAATAACGCCCTGCATCATGGTAATAAAGAAGATGAATCAAAAAAAATTACTATTACTTTTACTGTTTTAGGTGAAGGTTTGCAAATTTCCGTTCAGGATGAAGGTAAAGGTTTTAAGCCAGAAAAAATTAAAAATCCTCTGGACAAAGAAAATATCTTAAAAACCAGCGGTCGAGGATTGTTTTTAGTGGAACAACTGGTAGATAAAATTTGTTTTAATGTTTCGCAAAAAGGCAGTGAAGTGATTGTCTTCAAAAAATTTAATAAATAAATTCGCTTCCTAACGCATAATTAGATATTCCCATTAAAAAAAGAGCGGGCTGATTTGGTGTTTCGTTGATGTTTCTGGCTTTATTCAAATCTTTCTGTCTCAGCGGGAAAGAATTTGGCTCTGAAATCGTTACACAAATGAGAAGTGATCAGAAAAATGAGGAAGTTTACATAGATGGCAAATAAGAAGCAAAAAACTGTTGTGGTAGCCATGAGTGGCGGCGTGGATAGCTCTGTAGCTGCTCTTCTGTTGAAAGAACAGGGCTACAACTGCATCGGTATTACCATGAAATTGTGGGATTACGAACTTGTGGGCGGAAATGTAAATCACGAAAGTGGTTGCTGTTCGCTGGATTCTATTAATGATGCTCGTCAGGTATGCGCTAAATTGGGCATTCCGCATTACGTGCTTAATTTTAGTCGCGAGTTTCACGAAAGCGTAGTGGATAATTTCATTACAGAATATCTGGAAGGACGAACACCGAATCCCTGTGTGCTTTGCAATACTAAAATCAAATGGCAAACCTTGATTGAACGTGCACAGGAGTTAGGCGCTGATTATATTGCTACGGGACATTACGCCCGTGTAAAATTTAATAAACAGACGCAACGTTACGAATTATGGCAGGGCAAGTACAAAGAAAAAGACCAGTCCTACGCCCTGTGGGGCATTAAACAGACCAGCCTGGCAAAAACCCTGTTTCCGCTTGGAGAACTAACCAAACCCGAGGTACGGCAATTGGCCGAACAATTCGGATTGAAAACAGCTACCAAAAAAGAGAGTATGGAAATCTGTTTTGTACCGGACAATAATTACCGGCGTTTTTTAACCCAGGTTGTGGATGGCCTGGAAGAAAAAGTGAGTGGCGGAGAGTTGGTGACGGTTGATGGGCAAAAGGTTGGCGAACACAAGGGTTATCCTTTTTTTACGATTGGGCAGCGTCGCGGCCTGGGCAAAGGTTTTGGTAAACCGATGTACGTGATTGAGACTGATGCCCGCAATAATCGAGTGATAATAGGTGAAGAAAAATATTTGTACTCAAATGAACTTGTTGCCAGGTCGGTTAATTTTGTAAGTATTGCCGGTGCTGGAGAGGGTATTAAGGCACAGGTAAAGGTTCGTTACAAATCTCCGGCTGCAGCGGCAACGATTTATGCTCTGGATGATGACCATGTGCGTGTGGTGTTCGATGAACCGCAAAAGGCGGTTACCCCAGGCCAGTCGGCGGTATTTTACAGTGGCGAAATGGTTTTAGGTGGTGGCATTATTGAGTCCTTTAAAAAAGTGGACTATGGTGGCTAATGCATTCAGCTAATCAAACATAAAAAAATTATTTTTTTGTACAGGAATAAGATTTTTGCATTCTGATTTGGTGGCAAAGACGCTGATCTGTTACAGGTTTTGTTATTGAGCCAATAAAATTAAATTCACTGAAATAGTTTCTTCCGGTAAGCGCAGCAAAGTTAATAAGTGACGAGTGAAAATAATATCTCCGTTATTTTCTTTTTATCAACCAGACCTCAAAATAATTAAACTCGTTTAAATTTTAACTTTTTTGTTAAGCCACTAATTAAAACAACTCAACTGGAATTGTTTGCCCCTAATTGTTCAACTTTGTAATTTAAGTCGGTTGGTTAAAAAATAAGGCATGAGCTCATGTTGCTTCAAAAAGAAGTAAAAAGAATTACGGTGCCTTTAATCAGGCGCATGAAGGAGCAGGGCGAGCCCATTGCCATGCTTACCGCTTACGATGCGCTGATGGCAGAAATTTTAGATCATAGCGGGATTGATATTATTCTGGTAGGGGATTCCGGCGGCATGGTAATGGCGGGGCATGAAAACACGCTGTCGGTAACTATGGACGAAATGTTGCACTACGTAAAGGCGGTGCGCAAAGGAGTTAACCGGGCTTTGCTGGTAGCCGATATGCCCTTTTTAAGCTATCAGGTAAGTGTAGAAGACGCCGTACGCAATGCTGGCCGCTTTGTTCAGGAAGGCGGCGCGGAAGCTGTAAAAATTGAAGGCGGAAAAGTTGTACTGCCTGTGATTGAAAAGCTGGTTGACATCGGCATTCCGGTTATGGGCCATCTTGGGCTTACGCCTCAATCGATTCATCTGTTCGGTGGCTATGGCGTTCAGGGGAAAGAGGCCGAGGTTGCAGAAAAATTAAAGGAAGAAGCCCGGTTGCTGGAAAAAGCCGGCGTGTTTTCTATTGTGCTGGAAAAGATTCCAGCTCTGCTGGCCAAAGAAATAACTGCAAGTTTAACCATTCCAACCATCGGCATTGGGGCAGGCAAATATTGCGACGGCCAGGTGCTGGTCAGTCACGATATGCTTGGCCTTTACGAAAAATTTAAACCCAAATTTGTGCGTCGTTATGCAGAATTGGGTAAAACCATGTTAGAAGCTTTTATTAATTATGTACAGGATGTGAAAAAAAGAAAATTCCCTGACGACCATGAAAGTTATTAGAACAATTTCCGAAATGCGCTCCTGGAGCAAAGAGATTAAAAATAATGGCTACATCCTCGGCTTTGTACCGACTATGGGCTTTTTACACGAAGGTCACTTAAGCCTTATTCGTGAAGCTAAAAAACACGCTGACAAAGTGGTGGTCAGTATTTACGTTAATCCCACACAATTTGGCCCGGGCGAAGATTTTGAAAAATATCCAAGGGATTTTGCCAGAGACGAAAAACTTTGCCTCAAAGAAGGTGTGGATGCGGTTTTTTATCCGGATGACCAGCAAATGTACGGTCCGTTGCACAAAACCTATGTGATTACAGAGGACCTGAGCAAAGTGCTTTGTGGGCGTTCCAGACCCGGACATTTTAGGGGGGTAACAACAATTGTGGCTAAACTTTTTAATATTGTACAACCCGATTTTGCGGTGTTTGGCCAAAAGGATGCGCAACAGGCTATCATCATCAAACGCATGGTAGAAGACCTCAACTTTCCGGTTGAAATTGTGGTGGCGCCCATCATCCGTGAAGCCGACGGTCTGGCCATGAGCTCCCGCAACAAATATTTAAGTCCTCAGCAAAGAAAAGAAGCCACGGTTCTTTACCGCAGTTTGAAATTAGCTGAACACGAATTTAAGCGCGGTAATTTTGATCTGGAAGCGATTAAAGCGAAAATGCGTCACTTGATCGAAACAGAATCTACAGGCCAGATTGATTATATCGAAGCGGTGGACGCCGAAACCCTGGGAAAACCTGTGCCAGGCAAGCGATCTGTTTTGTTGGCATTAGCGGTCTTTTTTCATCCAGCACGTTTGATTGATAATATTATTTTAAAATAAAGGTTTATGTTGAAAAAAATCATGTAAGGTTCTTGCCTTTTTTTGTTTCTGATTTTATTTTGAAGAAACAATTAGTTAAGAATAGAGTAAAAAAAATTAATCTGGGTGA
>JAGHBR010000125.1 GCA_021160885.1 Caldisericaceae bacterium | reverse complement strand
GGATGGGAGACCTACGTATCACGAACAATCTAACATGGTTGCCATAAAAATAAACCATATGTTGAGCAATAAGGCCTTCTATGAATTTAAAGTAGCTTATAATAGATATAAAACCGGTTCTTATGTTTTTGAAAATCCTTTGGATTCAAGGTATGTGCATGATTTTTACCATCGAATCACAGGACAGTGGTTTTTCACAGGTGGTCAGGATAAAAACCACACGAGACGATTAGAGCAAAAATATGATGTAAAATTTGATCTTATGTTTCAATTAAATAAAAATCATAATATTAAAACGGGTTTTGATTATATACAAATAAATTTAGATCAAAAATATGCGAATATTCGCAATAAGTACGAAGGCACTGATTTAGAAAATGTTTACGAAGTTGATTCCTTAACAAATAAAATTCGTTATTTGTATTACGAACCTGAAGTTCGCCCCAATAACACAGTTTATTCTGATTTTTACAAAAAGAAACCTCTTCAATTTGCGGCTTATATTCAGGATAAAATGGAATTTGAGTCGATGGTTGTTAATCTTGGCTTACGCTTAGATTATTTTGATCCTAAAACGGTTTATCCGACAAACTGGCGCAATCCTGCCAATCAGGATTATTTCGAAGATAAATCGCGAATGAGCGAATACAAAAAAGTGAAACCGCAATATCAATTGAGCCCTCGCTTAGGTCTATCCTATCAATTGGGCAAATCAGCGCTTATCCGATTCTCTTATGGTCATTTTCTGCAAATTCCGCCGCTTAATTATTTTTACCAAAATAACACGTTTATTGTTACCGAGTTGGGCATGGTAGGCAATCCTTTATTAAAAGCCCAAAAAACTGTTCAATATGAGATTGGATTCTGGAAGCAACTCACAAATTCTATGAATTTTGAGATGGCTATTTTTTATAGAGATATTTATAATTTGTTAAGCTCACGTTTAGTTTATACTTATAGTCAAATGCGCTATGGTTTGTTTGACAATAAAGATTATGGAAATGCCCGTGGTCTGGAATTAAAATATCAATACCAGAGTAATCCTTGGTTTTTTAATTTGAATTATACATTGCAATACACCAGAGGGGTTGCTGATAGTCCATACCTGGCTTTTAACAGACAGGGGCAGGATATGGATCCAATCAATAAACTTATTCCGTTGGAATGGGATCAACGTCACACATTAAATTTTTCTGTTGGATATGCGACTAAAAAATGGGCTTCTACATTATTGTTCTTTTTTAACTCCGGTCGCCCATATACCTGGAGTCCCATCAGTGAAAGCCCTTTAGCCTTACTAAATCTTTTACCAAACAATCAATATCGTCCGGCTCAATTCAGTGTTGATCTGAATGCGCATTACAATCTTTTCAAAATCAAGAATGTTAATGTTCGCTTAACATTATTAGCTTACAATATTCTCGACCGTCTAAATGAAGTTTGGGTGAACAGCACAACAGGAAGGGCCTATACTGGTATTGTTCGTCCGGTTGACTTGTTAACTTACCGTAGTAATTTTTCGACTTATTACGATGTCCTTCACAATCCTTCCATGTTTAGTATGCCGAGGCAGATTAAAGTCGGATTAGAATTTCAAATGGGAGCTAATTGATATATGTTGACTAAAATTCAAAGCAGGAGAAACAAGATGAGGGGCAATAATTGGCGAAATATAATCTTTGCCTTATCCTTAATATTTACACTTAATGGCAATCTTTTTGCACAGGGCAAGCCCTATGAAGGCCCGGATGATCCAGCTGGCGATCGCTCTGCTGTGAGGATGGGCGTTATGGATGGGAATCAGTTTCAAACAGTTTTTTTTAATAATACACAAATTGGTTACAAATATATGATTGATGGCTCAAAGTGGCCTAAAGATTCAGAAAAGGGTTTACAAATATTCGATGTATTAGCTGTTCTTGTTGGCGGGCAGGTTTTTCTTGAAAATGATACCATACCTGTAACAGATGAAACAGAAATAGCTTCCAGAACAGATTTAGATTCCTTATTTTTTATTGAGACTAACTGGAATTATGACCAGATGCTCGATGTGAATTCTGCTGGTGATATCATTTGGGGATTTTATCCCGTACCTGGCTATTTTAATCCTTTAAGTGAATCTCCGGCTGTAAGTAATGATCCATCGACCTGGCCTCCCGATGGCTGGCCTGCAAGAGGAAATCAGAAAAAATGGCCGGGCGAATGGAATGGAAGATTTGGCCGGGGCGTGAAATATGCGCAGCTTGAAAGTTATTTTGTGGCTAATGATGCGCAGGATCAGGAATATCTCCAACCAGGCAGAAGAGTAAAATACTACCCCAGACCCGGAGTTTATATTGGCGATAAAAATCCAAATGTAACCATTCAAAAAGGCATGCCCTGGGGAGGCTTGGGGCTGCGAGTTGCAGTGCGCGGTTACCAATGGGAAAATCCGCAAACAAGAAATGTTATCTTTTGGGAATATAATATTACTAATATTTCTGACTACGATATCCCGCGCACTGTTTTTGGTTATTTTGTGGATATGGGCGTTGGAAACGCATTTAATGTCTGGGATGATGGAGATGACCTTGGTGGGTTTGATGAAAAATCGGACTTAGCTTTTGTCTGGGACGCAAATAATACAGGAGCAGGCGGCTATCAGCCAGGAACATTTGGTTTGGCCTTTTTAGAAAGTCCAGGCATTCCTAATGATAATAAAGACAATGATGATGATGGATTAACGGATGAAAGAAGAGACAATATGGCGATGAATAAGGTTGGGCCTTATGATGGGATAACCGATCTGGCAAAGTTTCTGGAATATTATGGAATGAAAGAAGAAGATTTGAAAGAACATTGGGATGCTGATGAGGACCAGGACTGGCAGGATGGATATGATGAAAACGGGAATGGGGTGTATGATAATGGCGAATTTGCCGGTGATGATATTGGCCTGGATGGTGTAGGTCCAGGTGACTTGAATTATACCGGTCCTGATCCGGACGGAACAGAATGTAATCATAAGCCAGATTTGTTGGAAGGAGTTGGTAGTGAACCTAATTTTGGTTTGACTGATATTTCGGAATCGGATATGTTGGGTTTAACCAGCTTTCATTTTATCCCCTGGCCATTTAATGATCCTCCAGCTCCAAAATATGATGAAGACCTTTATAATTTAATTGCCGCTCAAGAGTTAGTGCCTTTCCATGGCCAACCCGCTGATTATGCTCCGGTATTTGGTTCCGGAAAATTTCGTCTGCACCGAGGCACAACCGAAAGAATCTCTTGTGCTATGATGGGCGCTTATGAAGATGTAGCAAATTTAAACGCCGGTGGTTCACCATATTCTCTGATCGAGAGAAAAAGAATTGTCCAACAGATTTATGAGAATGATTATCGATTTGCCAAGCCACCTGAAATGCCCACATTACATGCTACAGCCATGGATGGCAAAGTAATTCTCACCTGGGATACAAAAGCCGAAAGAATGACACGGGAACCATTGCTTGGCGGTGAAAATGATTTTGAGGGATATAAACTGTACAAAGCCACAGACCGGTTTTTTTCTGATGCTGCTCGCGTTAGAGACGCATTTGGTAACACTTCCGGCAAGGTTCCTATCTTTCAATGTGACCTGATTAATGATTATTATGGCTTTACTGATTATGGTTTAATTGAAGGCGAATCTTTCTTCTTAGGGCGCAATACCGGTATTACTCATTATTATATTGACGAAGATGTGCAAAATGGCAGAACTTATTATTATGCGCTGGTTGCATACGATCATGGAATTAAAGGTATCGACGCCAATATTGCACCTGCTGAAAATGTCACTACAATTATTGTTGATGAAAATGAAAATATTACTTATACAAGTCCTAATGTTCAAATCGTGACGCCTCATCCAATGGCCAATGGATATGCGCCGCCAGAAATTGAGGTAACCACACCGGAAAATATCAAAGGTACTGGTACCGTCAGTTTTGATTTACTCAATCCGGTAGACCTTAAAGAAGGCCATGAATATAAATTGAGCTTTATTGTTGATACACTGTTTGTTTATGGTAGCGCCAGTAGCGGATATCCATTTCCCAATATGGCTTATAAATACAGAAATATTGGCTTTAAAGTTACTGATATAACTGAAAATCGGGTGCTGATCAAAGAAACGCCAGAGAGTTATTCAAACCGAAATATTCTATATGATCTTCCTGGCAAATACTATTACATGAATCCGGAAATTGCTTCTGATCCTTTTGATGGAATTATTTTTAATCTTACTAATGCGGCTATTAACGCAGAATTAGATTCAACAAAATTAGGCTGGATCCAGGGAGATGCGCCTATTGATCTGATGATTAGTTTAAATGCCTATTCGCTCTTCCCCTGGCAATATAATATTGTCTTTACCAATGGAGATATTACCTATACTACCAAAGCCACTGATTTGAAGAGTATTCGTAAAGTTGAAGGCATCACTCCTTTTGATAAAAATCTATTACTTCCTAACGAAACATTTAATTTTTACGTGGAGAACAGCCTGTTTAAAGATTCAACCGGTTCAAATTACTTGCTTGATATAGTAGCCTACGACGCTAATAAAAACGGACAATTCGATTTATTGGAAGATGATGTCATTGTTGGTTATTCCAGTTTAAAGAAAGGTACGATGAAATGGCTGGTGACTCTTTTTACCTTCAATTTTAGAAATGCACAGTCAGAAGCGGAACTTCCTCAACCCGGAGATACCTATCGAATCGATGGAACGCGACCTTTTACAGCTGACGATGAATTTATCGTTAAAGTAAAAAGTTTAGAACAAAATGCAGGCGAGTATAAAGAAGATTTGGATAAAATAAAGGTTGTTCCTAATCCCTATATCGTGACAAATCTTATGGAACCAGCCGTTAGAAATATTTATCTAAATCAGAGAAGAAGAATCATGTTTACGCACATTCCGGCCCAATGCCAGATTAAAATATTTACGATTAGCGGGTACTTCATTGATGAAATAGATGTGAATAATGAACCTGATAATGGTATTGTCCATTGGGATCTATTGACTAAAGAAGGTCTTGATATAGCGCCGGGCGTTTACATTTACTATGTAAAATCTAAGAAAACAGGCAAAGTGAAAATGGGGAAATTTGCGATAATTAAATAATGGCCCCATTTGAATACAGGTAAAAATTAAAATGAATTCCATATTAAGGGAGAAGACTTATGGAATACAAAATAAATAAAATGTCAATGTTACTTATCGTTTTGTTCCTGTTTACGATTTTGACAGCTCAGGAATCTCCCATAAGAGTAGGAACTACTGCAGCAAATTTTCTGGAATTAGGGTACGATCCAAGGGGAACGGCAATGGGTGATGCGGTAGTAAGTACTGTGGACAACCTTTCCTCCATCTATTGGAATCCCGCAGGACTGGCCTACATGGGCAATAAAGAAGCTTACTTTGCAGTGCAACCCTGGCTGGTTAACACTTACACTTACTTTGCTGCAGCAGGGATAAACCTGCCAAGTATAGGCAGTTTTGCCGCCGGCATTATGGGAATCAATTACGGAGAAATGGAAGTCACGACGCTTGATTTGCAAGAGGGCACAGGAGAAAACTTTACTCCAATTGATATTGCTGTTAATGCCTCTTATGGTAAGCTGTTAACCAATTGGTTTGCTTTTGGTGCAACAGTCAAATACATCTATTCATCTATTTATCATTGTAATGCACAGGCTGTAGCTCTGGATATAGGAACGATCATTCAAACCAACTTCTTCTCCAGCTCAAAGGATTCAAGGAAAGGTTTGAAAATCGGGATGAGCTTATCTAATTATGGAACTCGTCTGAGATACACTGGATTGGATTTGCTGAGATCATTAGACATTGCCCCGGACCAGGCTGGCAATTATAAAGATGTTCAGGTTGAATTTAAAACAGATTCCTGGGAATTGCCTCTAATTTTCAGAATTGGTGCTTCTCTTACTCCAATTCTTTTGACCAATCAAAAATTGACGCTGGCTGTAAATGCCTTGCATGTCAATAATAATAGTGAATCTGTAAACCTGGGAGCTGAATACACTATTGGTGTCGCAGGTTTAGGAAGTCTTGCCTTCCGTGCCGGATACCGGGGGTTGTTCATGGAAGACTCTGAGTTTGGTCCAACACTCGGACTTGGAATTATCAAGCATTTGTCAGCCAGGAGTGCACTGCAGTTTGACTATGCTTACCGTGATATTGGTATTCTTGGTAATGTAAATGTCATGGGGTTAAGTGTCTCGTTTTAGAAACCAGATAAAAATGAATGGTATTGATGAAAAATATGGTATTCAGAAGCATCTTAGCTGCGCTATTAGGTTGTAATTTGGTTTTCTCCCAGGTAAAGGTAATTTTAGATACTGATATTGGACCGGACTGGGATGATGTCGGGGCTGTTGCGACATTACATGCACTGGCAAATTATGGAGAAGCGGAGATTTTAGCTATGATGGTATCCAGCGGCGGCCATTCCGGAATATGGGGGCCGCCCTGTCTGGATGCTTTCAACACCTATTACAACAGACCAGATATTCCGATCGGTGTCGCAACTGATGGCCCTGCTTTTGGCTCCATATATAATCAAAGTATAGCTGAAACCTTTCCTCAAGATTTAGGTACAGGTAACGCCTGGGATGCTGTTGAACTTTATCGGAAAATTCTTTCTGAACAACCTGACACCAGTGTTGTGATTGTATCTACTGGTTTTTTAACAAATCTGGCTGATCTGTTAAAATCAGAGTCTGATGAATACAGTTCGCTGAATGGGATAGACCTGGTAAGAAAAAAAGTTAAGCGCTGGGTCTGCATGGGGGGCGGTTTTCCGTCTTCAGGCGGTGAATTTAATTTTAGAGAGGATTCAGCTTCTACAAAATTTGCTGTCGAAAACTGGCCGACTCCCATCTTATTTAGCGGGTTTGAGATCGGAAGTTCATTGCAAACTGGTGCGAAGCTGGCCTGGACCTCAGAAAAAAATCCCATTCGAAAAGCTTATGAGCTTGCCGGCGGATATGTTGGGAGCCGGCACGCAAGCTGGGACCAAACAGCGGTTTTAGCCGCAATTCGCGATCCTTTGCTCTATTGGGATGTGGAAAGTACCGGTTATTGCTCAGTTGGATCAAATGGCTCGAATCAATGGAAGGAGTCGCCGGATAAGGATCATAGTTATTTGATTAAAAAAATACCTGATTCTCAATTAGAAGAGGTTATCGATGACTTAATGGCAAATGTAAGAGAACTGCCACAGGTTGAGTTGATTTTACCCAAAAATAAAGCGCATTTCGAAATTGGCATTCCTATTGAAATGGAGGCGGTAGCCTCAGACACTAATGGACAAATAATCAAGGTTGAATTTTTCTGCCGTTCAGAAAAGATTGGTGAATCAACTGCACCGCCATATCGCATGGTGTGGAAAAATGCGCCGGAAGGAGGATATTATTTAAAAGCCAGAGCATACGATGACCAGGAAAATTACAGAGATTCTGATCCAGTAAAAATTTATGTTGGCGAAGTTGATACGACGCTAATCGGTTACTGGAAATTTGAAAATAACGGATCGGATTCCTCTGCAATGGGGCATGATGGCGTTATTCATGGTCAGCCACAATTTGTGGAAGGCCGATTGAATGGGAAAGCCATTCAGTTTAACACAGATCAGGATTTTGTCTCCATAGCTCCCAGCCCTGATTTTAGTTTGACAAGTTTTACACTAACGGCCTGGGTAAAGTTGCCTTCCCCCATCCCGGAAGGTTGGAGAACTATAATTGAGCATGATCGCGGAGGAGATAATTGGTTTGGATTGTGGAAAAGCGCCAATGGCAATGTGTTCCATTTCCGGTGGGGAGCTTCAGGAAATGTTACCGCTGATTTTACTTCCCAAATCAATCCCAATGCATGGTATTTTGTTGCCGGTACATTTGATGCAGAACAGAAAACAGCTCGTTTGTACTTAAACGGTAAGCTGGATAAAGAAATTCCAAATGCCGATGTCCCATCTCCACATGAGGCGGGCTTAAGAATTGGCTTGAATATGCATGGTCAGGAAGAGTTTGCGGGCATTATTGATGAAGTACAGATTTACAACCGGGTTTTGCAAGAATCGGAAATAAAAAGTTTAATAACTTCTACAGACGTGGAATTGTTTAATGGATTTACTCCGCGTTCATTCAGTTTAATCAATTATCCGAATCCATTTAATGCGACAACGACCATAAAGTATGAGTTATCTTCGCCTTCACATGTAAAAATTGATGCATTTGATTTGAGCGGTAGAAAATTGTTGAATTTAATTGATCGGTACCAGAGTGCAGGAACATATACAATAAAATTAGATGGTTCGTTTCTTTCGTCTGGCGTATATCTCATCCGCCTAAAAACAGATCAAAAGACAATAGTTAAAAAAATAATACTTACAAAATAGCCTGAGGAGGGTTTTGCATGACTAACAAGTTGATATTTCTGGTATTCGTTGCAATGTTTGTTACCTTTTGTACAAGAACTAATACTACACTCAAAACTCAGGAAAAAATCAGAGTAATATTAGATACCGATGCCAATAATGAACTGGATGATCAGCATGCAATTGCCTACATGTTATTTAGTGGCAAAGTTTTTGATGTTGAAGGCATTACCGTCAATAAAACCTACAATGGAGGGAGTATTGATGATCATTATGCTGAAGCCGTAAGAATTGTCAAGCTATGCAATTTGTACCCGGATATACCTGTGTACAAAGGAGCCACTGGTACTTATAAAGAAATTGTAGGCCATTTAAATGAAGAAAATTTTGATGGTTCGGACGCTGTGAATTTTATTATTGAAAGAGCCCATGCAAAGGATCATAGAAAACTGGTGCTCCTGGGTGTGGGCAAATTAACAAACATTACGTTGGCTATTAAGAAAGATCCTTCAATAATCGATCGAGTAAGAATTGTCTGGCTTGGGTCCAACTATCCTGATCCTGGAGAATATAATCTGGTAAATGATACAACAGCGATTAACCCCCTTTTAGAAAGCAGTGCTGAATTTGAAATGGTAATGGTTAGATATGGCAAACCATCCGGTACAGATGCCGTTGTTGCTTATTTAAAAGATTTTCAACAAAAGATGCCCGGAAAAGGTCCGCACATCTCAACACCTGTTACCGGACGGCACGGAGGAAAGTTTACCAATTTTGGCGATTATTCTGTTAACTTGTTTGAAAATTTTCGTGGTCATCCCAGTTCAAGACCTTTATTCGATATGGCTGCCGTGTCCATTGTTAAAAATCCGGCCTGGGCGGAACGAGTTGAAATCAATGCTCCTAAATTTGTGAACGGTAAATGGGTTGATCGCCCCAATAATCCAAGGAAAATTGTCATCTGGGAAAACTTTGATAAAGATAGCATCATGGCCGATTTCTATCGTACCATGGAGCATTATGTTCTGGCTAAACCGTAAAAGAATATTAAGAAGTTTAAATCAAACTATGGGAATACATGGCATGAAATTTAACTTATTAAAAAATAATCAAACGTTGAGTTATTGTTTGATTCTTCTTTTACTCCTTTTACCGGTTCATTTAATGAGTCAGACAATTGAGAAGATATGGATTGAGGCTGAACAGGGACAGATAGAAAAGCCTTTTAAAATTTTCTCTGATAATAATGCTTCTGCCGGTCAGTTTATTGAAGTAATTCCCGGCAATAACAGTGAAAAGGTACCGCCATCCAATGGGATTTGTTCTTATACTTTTGAAGTAAAAAACTCAGGTAGATTTAAAGTTTGGGGACATGTTATTGCCCCGATGCATGATGAAGACGCTTTTTGGGTTAGAATGGATAATGGCCCCTGGATTCCATGGAAGGGTGTTGAAGTTGGCTGTAAATGGCATTGGGATGCTGTACATGATCATGTAAAAAATGATCAGGAAGTTATTTTTGAGCTCTCCAAAGGTAAACATACCTTTTCGGTTACTTATTTTCTTGACGGAACGCGTTTAGATAAACTTTTAATTACCAATGATACGCAATTTGTGCCGTTTAACAAGGGTCTTTCTGTAAACGCTAAATTCGCTGTCACTCCCAAAAAGCCCGTAATTTTGAATCCAATAAATTTAGATGGTTCAAATTCAGGCAGTGACTTCGGTAAAATTGTCAAATACCAATGGGATTTTGGTGATGGGCAAAAGGCTGAAGGAATTAAGGTTGAACACATTTTCAAAAATAGCGGCATTTATGAGATAGTTTTAAAAGTTACAGATGAATATGGAAATTCAGGTATTTACAGTAAAAAATTAGAAGTCTATTCTACGCAACCAGTTGCGAATTTCGAATATTGGCCAGAGAGACCAAAGCCCAATACCAGTGTAACTTTTGACGCTTCATTATCTCTGGATGCGGACGGTAAAATTACTCAATACCGTTGGGATTTTGGTGATGGGACAATCGGCCAGGGTAAAAAAGTAACGCATTCATACAAATCGGAAGGCTTATTTAAACCAACTTTAACCGTTATGGACAATGATGGTCAAAAGCAAACGGTGACCAAAACGATTTTTGTTAGCAAGCCACGAATTAAAAAAGTTATTTTCGAAACGGATATGTGCCTGGATGTGGATGATGTAGGTGGATTGGCGCTCTTACACGCTTTGCAGAATAAAGGAGAAGCTGAAATTTTAGCCGTTTGCTTTAATGAGGCACATCCTGATGGAGCAGCTGCCATTGACGCTATCAATACATGGTATGGTAGAGGAGATATTCCGGTTGGAATTTACAAAGGGAAATTAGCTGATCCTGATTATTCGGCTTATCTGACTCCAGTGACAAAATTTCCCCATGATTTAGACAGAACGAATGCCCCCAGCGCGGTAGAGGTGTATCGACAGGTTCTGGCCAAACAGCCGGATAAATCTGTCACGATTATCAGTGTTGGCTTTTTAAATAATTTAAGTGACTTGCTCAATGCAGATCCGCAATTAGTAGAGAAAAAAGTAAAAGAACTGGTAATTATGGCTGGCATTCATAATGATGGTTTCAACCTGGTGAGGCATAATTTAGTTAATGCTTCTCAAAATGTTCTTGAAAATTGGCCGACCCCAATTGTAATCAGCCAGGCAGGAGGTTCCATACTTACCGGTTCGATATTAGAGCAGGCGCCAAAAGAAAATCCTGTGAGAGAAGCATATTATCAGTTTTTTAACTCTCAGTATTGTGATCGTCCGAGTTGGGATGAAATTGCTGTTTTATATGGCGTTCGTGGACTTTCCAATTACTTTTCTATGAAAGCAGAAGGCACGGGTAAATTGCGTAATGGCTACAGCTGGAAAATGAAAGAAGGCTGGCGTTCTTACATAGTACCTTTTCTTCCGGATGAGGCTTTCGTCAAAATTATTCATGATTTGATGATGGAACCGCCGCTAAAAAAATAGCCAGAACTAAAAATCTAAGGGAAATGATGAAGACGATTGAAGGAAAACTTAAAAAAATGAATAACGGGATTGTCTTGTTATTGGTTTTTATGGCTGTAATTTTTGTAAATGGGCAGAATCAGTTGCCAAAGAAAATAATCTATGAAACGAATATGTGTCTTGATGTGGATGATGTGGGTGGTCTGGCCATGCTACATACCTTGCAGAACAGAGGAGAAGCAGAACTGCTGGCGGTTTGCTATAATGAAGTCCATCCAAATGGGGCAGCGGCCATTGATGCGATTAATACATGGTATGGTCGTGGAGATATTCCGGTTGGCGTTTACCGGGGGCCTTTCCCCGATCCGGATACCTCAGCCTATCTCCACGCTCTTACTAAATTCCCTCATGATTTAAATTCTGCTAATGCGCCAAATACCCTGGACGTGTACAGAAAAGTTTTAACGAAGCAGCCGGATAAATCGGTGACTATAATAAGTGTCGGGTTTTTAAATAATTTAGACATTCTGTTAAAAAACGAGCCTGAACTTGTCGCAAAAAAAATAAAAGAATTAGTTATTATGGGTTCGCATATCAATGACAGTCACAATCTTGGATTTCATAATACAGCCAATGCTGCTCTGAATGTTTTAAAAAACTGGCCGTCGCCGATAACTTTCCATCATATCGGTGGAAATATCATGACGGGACAGAGTTTACAGGACACGCCTGTCCAGAATCCTGTTCGGGAAGCCTATTTTCGATACTTTGGCGGTAAATTTGAGAACAGAACAAGTTTCGATCCGATTACAGTATTGTATGGAGTAAGAGGAACTGATGGATATTTCAAGAGAAATAGCGAGGGGTTCGGTTCTTTACCCAATGGATTCAAATGGGAATTGAAAATCCGAAATGACGGTGTTCTTGAGCCTCTTTTAACTCCGGATGAATATGCTAAAATTATTGATGAACTGATGGCTGAATTACCGCAAAAATAATTGTAATAAGCATTAAGAATCAAAAACAAGGAATCGAGGAATCGAGAAATGCAGAAATTAAAAATTAATTGGTTAACTATTATTCTATTAATCCCGCTAATTCTCCTTTCTCAAATGAAGCAGCCCGTAAAAGTGATTTATGAGACAGACATGTGCCTGGATGTAGATGACGTTGGTGGGCTGGCCTTATTGCACGCCATGGCAAATAAAGGGGAAACAGACATTTTAGCCGTTTGTTTTAATGAGCTGCATCCCTTTGGTGCCGCCGCAATTGATGCAATTAATACCTGGTACGGGCGAGGGGATATCCCGATCGGAGTATATAAAGGTAAACTCGATAATCCAGACGAATCAAAATATTTAGAATATGTGGCAAAGTTTCCTCATGATCTCGAAAACAAAGATGCACCGGATGCACTGAAGGTTTACAGACAGGTACTAAGTAAGCAGCCAGACAGTTCAGTCGTTATTATTAGTGTTGGCTTTTTGAATAATCTCAATGATCTTTTAGAGGCAGAACCAAAATTAATTGCGCGCAAAGTAAAAGAGCTGGTCATCATGGCAGGTGTTCATAATGATGGGTTCAATCTGGTACGTCATAATTTGAGTAAAGCATCTCAGAACGTACTTGAAAATTGGCCGACTCCCATTGTTATTAGTCAGCATGGAAGCTCTGTGCTCACCGGTTCGGTATTAAAAGATACGCCAAAAGAAAATCCTGTGCGCGAGGCTTTTTACAGATTTTTTGATTCCCAATTCAAAGATCGCCCCAGTTGGGATGAAATTGCTGTCCTTTACGGAGTTAGAGGGCTGTCGAATTATTTCGTCGAAGTATCTGAAGGGTATGGGATATTAAATGATGGATATCGCTGGGAAATGAAAAAAGGATTTAGAACTTATCTGAAAACTAATCTTTCGGATGCTGAATTGAAAAAAATAATTGAACAACTGATGATTGTACCACCTAAAAAATGAGCTAAAATAAACTTAACATGGAAGGTAGTTTTTCATAATTGAAAGAAAGAGGTATGGCTTTGAAAAAAATTAAATGCTTTTATGGAAATGATCTTTGTGTAAGATTTTTTATAGTGCTCAAAACTTGTTTGCTTGTTGTTCTTTTTTTGCTACCATTAAAGACATTTGCTGGTGTTAATACAAATGCTGAGACCGAGCCAACTAAAGTCATTTATGAAACCGACATGTGTGCAGATGTGGATGATGTTGGCGGATTGGCCGTTTTACATGCATTTGCTAATAGCGGACAGGCTGAGATATTAGCCGTTTGTTTTAACGAAGTACATCCCAGCGGCGCTGCAGCAATTGATGCTATCAACACCTGGTATAAACGTGGAGATATCCCGATTGGCGTTTATAAAGGTCATCTGGACGGTCCGGATTATTCTGCCTATCTCGATTACTTGAAAAATTTTCCCCATGATTTAGAAAGCTCGGAGGCGCCCAGTGCCCTGGATGTTTACCGCCAGGTGTTAAGCGTCCAGCCAGATAGTTCGGTGACTATAATTAGTGTTGGGTTCTTAAATAATTTGAATGACCTGTTAATACATGAGCCAGATTTAATCGCCCAAAAAGTGCAAAAGTTGGTCATTATGTGTGGCATTAATAATGATAATTTCAATCTTTCCAGACATAATCTGGTGAGTGTATCACAGAATGTGATTGAAAATTGGCCAACTCCTATCTATTTCAGTCAGGCTGGTTGGGATATTTTGACCGGAGATAATCTGAGCGATGCTCCGCAAGAGAATCCTGTGAGGGAGGCTTATTTTCGCTATTTTGGCAGTGAATACAATGGGAGGCCCAGTTGGGATCAAATGGCAGTGTTATATGGCGTAACCAATAGTACGTATTATTTTAATGTAGTAAGTTCAGGTACAGGTTCATTAGTTAATGGCTATACCTGGCAAATGAAGGAAGGTTTTCGCTCTTACCTGGATCAAAGGTTACCCAGTTATTATTTTGAAAATTTGATTGAAAGTTTGATGGACCAGAATCCTATTGGCGCCCACTTTACGGTGTCAGCGCAGCAGGGCTGGCGACCTTTTACCGCAGCTTTTGATGCGTCGGGTTCAGTGGCTGCTCCCGGGCGTACCATACAAAAATATTTATGGTATTTTGGAGACGGCCAGCAGGGCGAAGGTAAAACAATCGAACATGTTTTTGATCAGGCAGGTGAATTTGTTGTTTCCTTAACCACTGTAGATGATCAAGGCGATTCAATGCAATATTCTCAGTCAATTTTTGTTTATGAACCTATTTTTAGTGAAATTAATTTTTATGGTGATGTCAGGAACTATATACGTAATCAGGAAGATTTGTGGACTACTGTGCAGGATAATAACGACTGGCGTTATTATCTCACTAATAAGGCAAGGAACAGTGAAATTAAATTAGCCGGCTACTGTTTTGTTAAGGATAGCATTTTCTCTGATTTTGAACTGCAATTAAAGGTTCGTACCGGTGAGAATCTTGCACAAAATAAATATGTCAATTACACAATTATTTTTGGCTACCAAAATGACAAGAATTATAATAAATTAGTTGTGAAAGCCTCTACTTCGCAATTGATCAATGTATCGAATGGCCAGCCAACCTATTTATCTTATAGTTCCCGAAAAGGAATACCGGATGAAGGTTATCACAATATAAAAATAAATTTTAGCTCATCTCAATTGAAGGTTTTTTTTGATGATAGTTTATTTTTAGAATCAAATTCTTCAAGATTATTCCCTAATGGGAAAATTGGTTTTGGTTCAGATAAATATGCTGTCTTTTTTGATGATATCCAGATCAAAAGCGCTCCAACAAATATATCTGGAAAAACTGAAAAACTTGTGCCCAAACGATTAATACTTTGGCAAAATTTTCCAAATCCTTTTAATCCAGCCACTAAACTCAGGTTTCAAATCCCTTATGCAAACAATGTAATGCTTGAAATTTTTTCGATTACAGGACAGAAAGTACGCACTTTGATTAATGAACAAATGGAACAGGGCTGGCATGAAGTGCAATGGGATGGGCTTGATGAAGCGGGAAGTAGCGTGCCAAGTGGAATTTACTATGCTCGACTAAGGGCAGGAAATCAGGAAGAAATTATTAGAATGTGTTTAATTAAATAAACAAATTAACAAAAAGGAGAAGCAGATGTTTATTTTACAAAGTTATTCATTAGCGGTAATTTTCCTATTTATCACCATGCTTTGTTGGGGATCATGGGCAAATACGCAAAAATTAGCAGGCAGGAAATGGCGTTTTGAACTTTTTTACTGGGATTATGTAATAGGTGTTTTGCTCCTCTCCCTGATTTTTGCTTTCACACTTGGAAGTATTGGCAATGTGGGCAGGAGTTTCTTAGAAGATTTAGCGCAGGCTGATTTTTCGAATTTGCTTTCTGCAATGATTGGCGGAGCGGTATTTAATGCGGCTAATATCCTCTTAGTAGCGGCTATTGCCATTGCCGGAATGTCTGTAGCTTTTCCGGTTGGTATTGGATTAGCGCTGGTACTTGGGGTTATCGTAAATTACATTGCTACGCCATTAGGAAATCCTGTGATTTTGTTTTTGGGGGTCTTCTTAGTTTTGCTGGCCATTGTTCTTGATGCCTTTGCCTACAAACGAATTCCAAATCAAGCGGCTGGTGTTACTACAAAAGGTTTGGTTTTATCAGCTTTAGCCGGAATTTTAATGGGCTTTTTCTACCGTTTTGTAGCACGGTCTATGTCTCTCAATTTTGTAAACTTAGAGCCTGGAAAGTTAAGCCCCTATACCGCTGTTGTCTTTTTCTCAATTGGATTATTGATTAGCAATTTTGTATTCAACACTTTGATCATGAAAAAGCCCTTTGTTGGTGAGCCGGTTTCTTTCTCTGACTATTTTAAAGGGAAATTTCGTGTACATCTTTATGGTATCCTTGGCGGCATTATCTGGTGTATTGGCATGTCGTTCAGTATTATTGCTTCAGGACAGGCTGGTTTTGCGATCTCTTATGGTTTAGGTCAGGGGGCTACCATGGTAGCTGCATTTTGGGGTGTATTTATCTGGAAAGAGTTTAAAGAAGCGGCGCCAGGAACTAACCTGATGTTAGCTTTGATGTTTATTTTCTTTATTGCAGGATTAGGCCTGATAATCTGGGCAAGAGTAGCTTAAAGATATGGATTACTTAAGTAACAGTTTTTTTTGGAGAAAAAAATGAAAAAGCCTAAAATTGTTGTAGTGGGTAGTTCAAATACTGACATGGTTATCAAAGTCCCTAAATTGCCTGCACCAGGGGAAACGGTATTGGGGAGTGATTTTCTAATGGCAGCAGGTGGAAAAGGGGCCAACCAGGCGGTAGGAGCAGCCCGATTGGGGGCTGATGTTACTTTTATTGCTCGCGTTGGAGCAGATGTTTTTGGAGAGAAATCTATTGAAAATTTTAAAAATGAAGGCATCAATACCGACTATATTGTTGTCGATCAAAATTCGCCTTCTGGTGTGGCATTGATTTTTGTTGATGAGGATGGCGAAAATGTAATTGCCGTGGCTTCCGGGGCGAATAATAATTTGTCTGTACAGGATGTGATGGCAGCCAGAGAAGTTATTGAAAAGGCAGATGTGCTTCTTTTGCAACTTGAAATACCATTAGATACGGTTCTTTATGCAGCCCAACTGGCCGCAAAGGCGGGCGTAAAAGTAATCTTAAATCCAGCGCCGGCTCAGAAATTAAGTCAGGATTTGTTAGCCTCTGTTTCTGTGCTCACGCCAAATGAATCAGAAGCTGAAATTCTTAGCGGGGTAGAAGTCAAAGATGAAAATTCGGCAAAAGAGGCCGCTGAATCCCTTTTGGAAAAAGGCGTATCCAATGTAATTATTACCATGGGCTCTAAGGGGTCAGCCTTGTATTATGAAAATCAATTTGTACAAATTCCTTCAAAAAAGATTGAAGCTGTTGATACCACTGCTGCAGGTGATGCTTTTAACGGAGCCCTGGCCTATGCTCTTGGTAGTGGCAATATGTTACCAGAAGCCGTAAAATTTGCTAATTATGTGGGAGCTTTATCTGCCACAAAAATGGGGGCTCAACCATCCATGCCAACTCAAGAAGAAGTAAAAGAATTTATTAATTCAGGTTTGGAGACAATCCCATGAAAAAGATTATTTATTTAACCTTGCCAATTTTTTTCATTATTGGCTGTTCTCAACAGAGTTATAAGACTCTGTCTGTAAAAGATTATATGAGCAAAATGAAAGCAGGCTGGATTGGACAAATGGCAGGTGTCGGCTGGGGAGGACCAACGGAGTTTCGTTGGATTGATGAGATTATTCCGGAAGACAGCGTTCCGCAGTGGAATCCACAAATGATTAATCAATTCAATCAGGATGACATTTATGTAGAAATGACATTTTTACGTACACTTGAGAAATATGGCCTTGATGTATCTATTCGGCAGGCTGGTATTGATTTTGCCAATTCCAGGTATATGTTGTGGCACGCCAATAAAGCGGGGCGTGACAATTTGCGCGCGGGGATTGCCCCGCCTTATTCTGGCCATCCACAGTTCAATCATCATGCCGATGATATCGACTATCAGATTGAGGCTGATTATGCCGGATTGATTTCCCCTGGCTTGCCTCAATCGGCAATTGATCTTGGAGAAAAATTCGGACACATTATGAATTATGGCGATGGTGTCTATGCCGGTCAATTTATTGCCAGTATGTATGCCTATGCCTTTTTTGAAAATGATATTGAAAAAATTATTCGCTCCGCATTAAAATGTATTCCTGAAAAAAGTCAATATTATGAAGCAATTAATGATGTGTTAAACTGGTATCATCAGTTCCCTGATGATTGGACAAAGACCTGGGAACTAATAGAAGAAAAATATCAGAGAAATCCTGAATACCGAAAATTTTCTTGTTCAGGCCCTCAGTCAGAATTTAATATCGATGCTAAAATTAATGGCGCCTATGTTGTAGTGGGCCTGCTTTATGGACATGGTAATATGGATAATACCATAAAAATTGCCATGCGTTGCGGAATGGATTCGGATTGCAATCCCTCGAGTGCAGCAGGAATTTTGGCAACAACCTTAGGACTTGAAAATTTACCCGAAAAATTTACCAGCGCTTTAGATCAAAAAACAAAATTTTCTTATACCGATTACAATTTTCAAAAACTCACAGATGTCTGTGTGCAATTGGCTGAACAAACAGTTAAAAAATATGGGGGCAAGGTAGAAACAAAAGATGGAGAAAAGGTATTTAAAATTCCTGTACAGCATCCCACACCCGGTGTTTTTGAGCAATGTTGGACGGCTGATTCGGTAAAAGTTGATCCCTATTTTACAGAGGAAGAAATAAGCCGCATTACGGTTAAAGTCAGAAAGCCAGATGAATTTATTCAATTATGGCAAGTAAGTGGACCATATCTGGCAAAGGGAAAATCGGTCAATGAATTATTTGATATCGTCTTTCCTCCGGAAAAAGGGAAAGGGAAATGGCAAAAGATTCAATTAGGTAAAAATGGCCTGCATAAGACTAATGTGCAGTTTCATCGCATTTTTGGTGGTAAAAATCGTGTGGCTTATGCTAAAACGAGATTTTTCTCGGATAAGGAACTGCCAGCTATTTTAGAATTAGGTTCTGATGATGGGGTTAAGGTATGGTTAAATGGCCGGTTGATATTTAAAAATAATATTACTAGAGGTTGTATGGCAGCACAGGATATGGTGCCCTTAAAAATTCAAAAAGGCTGGAATGAATTGCTCTTTAAGGTTACTCAGGGGGTAGGCGACTGGGAGATGAATGCTTGCTTAACAGATACAACTGGTAAAGCATTAACCAAATTTAAATTTACAAATAACTAAGTAAATTCTGAATCTTGACAAAAAATCTTCGGCCTTATGGTTAAAAAGGCCGAAGATTTTTTATTTATCTCTTACCTTCACCTTTTAATTTTAAGAGCCGTGTATTATTCATAATTAATTTCGTGACACGCTTGCTAAGAGGTTCCTTTTTAGTACCCGATTCACTCAACAGATCGTTGCGGATTTCCAGACACAGCTCGGCTAATTCATTTGAAATTCGGTTAATATCCAATTCAGAAAAGCACTCATCTTCTGAACTCTTAAGGAACACATTTAAAAAATCATGATATCTTTCCAGAAAACTTTCGCTGGAAATTAAGGATAATTTGTGTGTCAAGGCTTTTAATTTCATGAAATCAGCTTTTGTAACGGTTGGTTTGGAAAGCATTTCTTCCACGTAATCCAGAAACTGAACGTAAAAGTTGGTTTTCAGCTCAATGTATTTGATGTTTTCTTCTTTTTTGAGTTCCACTTCGGTTTGTTTATTTAACAACAGAGCCGTAATGACAATGGTAGCAATGGTTCCCAAAAAGATTAAGATTATTTCCTGAGTAAAAGGGAATTCGTTACTGACCATGTAAGCGGCCCTTAGAAAAAAATAGCCACCAATGAAGGTAATTGCCACCAGAATCAAATAAAGCCATTGAGCTTTGGAGTGTGTATTCATTAGCTTCCTCACGGTTATGTTTATAACTAAAATAGGAATATAGTCTTTCGCTTGCAAATCTTGAGTAAAGCTAATTATTTTTTGGCGCAATGCCCAAAACATTGGGAATGGGCCAGAACTTCATGTTTTCGTCATTTTCGTTGAAGCCGGTTTCAAAGCTGCCCGAGAGTTTAAGTTCCACCTTACCATATTTCAAATAGAGCGATGCTTCAGGTCCGCATTCCATGTGCTGGGCGCAGGTCAGGTTAATGGGTAATTTAAGTAAAATGTTGTTAAAATCGTGCATGGAGTAGGGGGCACGACTAAAAATTAGCAGCACATTGCCATCCCTATCCTGCCCCAGCGCTGCTTCACTCCATTTCATGTATTGTTGTTTCCAGCGATTTTCACCAGGGCGACGAATAAGACGCAGATTTTGAATAAGGCACTGGTACTGCTTCAGTATTTGGTCAAATGAAACTTTATCCAGATCAAAGATCATGAAAGGGGATCGGCTTGAGTCAACGGGATTAAAAGCGGCAACGGATTTGTAGTGATTTTTAACAGGGTTGTTCAAATGATAAAAATTTTTCATAAAGCCAACATGGGTTTGAAAGTCGGCGTTAAACATACCGGCATTCGTAACTGCAATTAAATTGTATTTTTGAGCCCATTGTTCTGCTGTTAATGCCTGGTGATTTAATTCGGAAATGGCCAATAACTTAAAATAATAAAAATTGGGATTAACGCGCAAAATGACAATGGGATGCGAATAGGTTTTTAAGGAATCAGGCGCTTTAAAACGACCAAGCTCAAAGCCAGGGGCAAGTGACTGCCATTGAGCAAAGCCCCATTGCATGGCAAACATAAGTACAAAACTCCAGATTCTGACAGACATTATGTACCTCCCCAAACAAATTGCCGACACTATTTGAAAATGATTTAAAAGTAAGTAAATGAAACAAAAGCTAAATTTCAAAAAAATTTTCACTTTTTTGAAATTTTGGTTAGTTTATTTTTTATTCGAAAGAACGTTAAGAGAGAGAGGAGAAAAGATGAATATTAGAACGCTTAATCGTTATTTTCTGTTTGCCATCCTTTTAAGCATTTTATTTAGTTGTGCCGGACAGGAAGAGTTAAAAATTGAACCAGCACGCTATCCCATTATTCCCAAACCACAAAAATTAGTTGAACAACCAGGTGTTTTTCGCATTAATGATTCCACCGCTCTAAACATCGATATGAACAATCCAGAATTAGCTGAACTGGCGGAATATGTGCATCAACAGTTTGGGGTACCTACGGGATTTCCTTTTACAGAAAACAACAAAGCGGAACAAAACGTACTGGTATTGAGATTAGATTCCAGGATTAAAGGTAAAGAGGGCAGTTACTTGTTAAAAGTGGAACCTGATAAAATCACCATTGCGGCTTCAACTGCTCGCGGTTTATTTTACGGCCTGCAAACCTTGCGACAACTGTTGCCATACGCCATCGAAAGCCGTGATTTGGTAGAAAATGTCAATTGGGAAGTGCCCTGTGTGGAAATTGAAGACGAGCCCCGCTTTGTTTACCGCGGCATGCATCTGGATGTGGGGCGGCATTTCTTTCCGGTTTCTTTCATTAAAAAGTACATCGACCTGCTGGCCTTGCAAAAAATGAATTACTTTCACTGGCATTTAACAGAAGACCAGGGTTGGCGCATTGAAATCAAAAAATACCCAAAGCTGACCCGGGTTGGCGCCTATCGTAAGCAAACTTTAAACACCCATGGCGCTGAGAAACCCTTCATTTTTGATGGGCAGCCCTACGGCGGCTTTTACACTCAAGATCAGATCCGTGAAGTGGTTGAATATGCCCGCAAACGCTTCGTAACCATTGTGCCGGAAATTGAAATGCCCGGTCATTCATCGGCTGCTCTGGCGGCCTACCCGGAATTGGGCTGCACTGGAGGGCCTTACAAAGTTCAGGAACGCTGGGGAATTTTTAAGGATGTTTATTGTGCCGGTAATGAAAAGACCTTTCAGTTTTTAGAAGATGTTTTAAGCGAAGTAGTAGAACTTTTTCCGGGGAAATACATTCATATCGGCGGAGACGAATGCCCCAAAGACAGCTGGAAGGCCTGTCCTAAATGTCAGGCGCGCATCAAAGCCGAAGGTTTGAAGGATGAACACGAACTTCAGAGTTATTTTATCCAGCGCATTGAAAAATTTCTGCTAACTAAGAACCGCTACATCATAGGCTGGGATGAAATTTTAGAAGGCGGTTTGGCGCCGCAGGCTACCGTAATGAGCTGGCGGGGAATTAAAGGCGGTGTTGCGGCTGCCAAACAACATCACGATGTGATCATGACACCTGGAACGCATTGTTATTTTGACCATTATCAAAACGATCCTGCTGTGGAACCTTTGGCCATTGGTGGTTTTACCCCGCTGCAAAAAGTCTATTTTTACGAACCGGTTCCTGCGGAATTGAACGAGCAGGAAGCTAAATACATTTTAGGCGCTCAGGGCAATGTGTGGACCGAGTACATGCCTACCGGACATCATGTGGAGTACATGGCCTTTCCCAGAGCTTGCGCCCTGGCTGAGGTGGTCTGGACAGCCAAAGGACATAAAAACTGGTTTGACTTTTTGAGTCGCCTGCAAGGCTATTACAAACACCTGTACGCATTGGGCGTTAATTATTTTCGCGGTAACAGGGGAGATTTGATTAAGCTTAATAAAGAATGGCAGTGAGGACTGTACTTTATGGGGTGATTAAGGGCTGCCAGAGTGAAAGTCTAAAGAATCGATTAAAATCATTTTGGAGTTACACACAACAAATAAGTGAAAATGGAGTGTTTTCATGAGAAAATTTATTTTGGTTATTCTTTTTTTGTCATTGATCATGTGCCATTCGGACCCGCTGCAACGGGTTCCACAAAACTACAGGTCGGCGGTTAAACAGGCCCTGCAAAAAGCCGGTGATAACCAACATGCTTTACTTGAGTTTTTAAAAGCCTGTGATGAACATGAAATTGAGGGAGCCGCATTTTTGCTGGCCAACATGCCTGAACGTGATTTGAAAAATTTAAGCCAGGAATTTTTAATCGAAAACATCAAATACGCCTATCAGGCTATGGAAGAGGTTCCGTGGGGAAAAAATATTCCGGACAGCATTTTTCTCAATTATGTTTTATCCTACGCTAATCTGCACGAAAAGCGGGATGACTGGCGTAAACCATTTTATGAAAGGTTTTTACCTTTAGTGAAAAATATTAGCACACCGGGCGCCGCTGCCGTTGAATTAAATAACAAAATCTGGGACATGATAAATGTTCATTATTCGACCAAACGCCCAAAAGCCGATCAAAGCCCTTTTGAATCAATGGAAGCTGGCATGGCCAGTTGTACGGGACTTTCCATTCTGCTGATCGATGCCTGCCGCGCAGTGGGCATTCCGGCGCGCCTCATCAGTGTGCCCATGTGGTACGATAATTCCGGCAACCATTCCTGGGTAGAAATCTGGGACAATGGCTGGCATTTTATCGGCGCCGG
>JAGHBR010000037.1 GCA_021160885.1 Caldisericaceae bacterium | reverse complement strand
TATTGTCTGTTCCATGCCGCTGCTAATCCAGATGATGGTAAAAAGTATACCGACGGCAATAGTTATTAATACCGCTTTACCATGAAATTTTTTCCAAAACAGGGTAAATAAAATAACAATAGAGAAAGTACCGCCAATGCCAGCCCAAACATAGCCAACCAGGGTGTAAATCAATTTTGAAGGCGAAAGGTAAGCCACTATTAACGCAATAACGGCTAAAGCGGCAGTAACTATTCTGGAACGAATCAAGGCTTTTTGGGGGTGTTCATCTTTGTTTTTTAATAGATTTTCTGAAAGCTCAGTGGAAGAAAGAATCAAGAGAGAGTCGGCTGTTGAAATCATGGCCGCAATAGCGCCGGTAATCAAAATGCTGGCAATGACCGGCGGAAATAATTCTAGCATTACTTTGGGCATTACGTATTCCGGGTCTTGCAATCCCTGGGGACCAAACAGGGCAAGGCCAATCCAGCCGATGGACAGTGCGCCTAAATAAGCAATAACCGTCCAGAGAATGCCAATATTTCTACCAATTTTTGCTTGGTGCATGTCTTTAATAGCCATAAAGCGCATGCTCAATTGAGGCTGGCCGCCTAAATAGCCAAAAAACCAGGAAAGCCCGCCCATTACTGTGACGCCCAGGGTAAAGCCACTGGAGGCGCCTGTCAGTGAAGAATATTTTGCTCCGGCCAATTTTAATGCATGGGGAATGGTGTGTGCAAAAACGTCGGGCCGTTCAGCTAAGGCAATAATCCCAACCACCGGTCCGACAATTAATGCCGTAATCATGACAATGGCTTGCACTACATCGGTGTACACCACACTTCGAAAACCGCCATAAATAGTGTAAGGTACAATAATAGCGGCTGTGATTAACATGCCAATTTGGGGTTTAATGTGAAACATGGTGAACAGGGTTTTGCCTCCGCCCAAAAACTGGGCGCCCACGTAAAAGAAGAAAAAGAAAACAATGGTCAGGCTGCTCAGAATTCTAATCCATTTTTCCGACTGACTGTGTTTTTTGGCAATATACTCCGAAAAGGTTTTAACTTTGTATTTTTCAGTTTCATCTCTCAATCTTGTGGCAATAGCCCACCAGGCTGTTACAATACCGGCCACACAACCAATGGCTGTCCAGATACCCATTAAGCCAGAGGCATAGGCAAAACCAGGCAGGCCCAGCAAGGCCCATGATGATTCGCCCGTAGCTCTTTCAGAAAGAGCGGCTACCCAGCCAGGCAAATTACGTCCGGCAATGGCGTAATCTTCATCCGTTTTTACCTTGCGCCCCTGATACATGCCCCATAAAATGAGCAAAAATAAATAGCCAAACATGACAATCAACAGTTGAGTAGTGTTTCCCATTGCCTTTCTCCTCAAAAAAGACCTGTAGAGAAT
Source organism: Caldisericaceae bacterium (assembly GCA_021160885.1). Taxonomy (GTDB): domain Bacteria; phylum Calditrichota; class Calditrichia; order Calditrichales; family Calditrichaceae; genus Caldithrix. The sequence goes on along the minus strand of JAGHBR010000037.1, from coordinate 1,548 downwards.
CAATTTAAAAAAAATTAAATTCATTTCAAGGAGTGGGTTTTTGGGAAAAGTTGCTTAATGTTTAGCATGTTTTTATTTTAACTAACGAAACCTTTGAAAATATCATTATTAATGTCATTCCCGCGCAGGCGGGAATCTCTAAGATATTGTAAACATTAGATTCCGCATCAGGTGCGGAATGACAGGTTTGGAGAATCCCTGATTTTTTCAAAGGTTTCTTGATGTGATTTATAATTTGGGAGGCAGGCATTGGATTTAAGATTAAAAAATAAAACAGTGGTAGTGCTTGCCGCTTCTTCCGGAATCGGTAGAGGGGTGGCCACCGAGCTGACCCGTGAAGGTGCCACCGTTATTTTATTTGGAAGATCGGAAGAACGCCTTAAAAAAGCGCAAAAGGAAATTGCCAACGAAGCGGGCAATGAACCCGACTATTTTCTCGTTGATTTAACTGATGCCCGGCAAATCGAGCAAGGCATCCAGAAAACCATCGAAAAGTACGGTGCTATATATGCCCTGTTCAACAACACCGGTGGACCTAAAGCGGGTACTTTTGAAAATTTCAGCGATCAAGATTGGGTGCAGGCTTTTGAGCTAACGCTGCTCAGCTATGTTCGCACCATTCGGGCTGTTCTTCCGGCAATGAAAGCCAACCAGGGCGGCCGAATCGTTAACAATGCTTCTTCTTCGGTTAAACAGGTAATTGAACATCTTATTTTATCAAATACTTTTCGTATGGGCATTGCCGGGCTTTCCAAAAGTCTGGCCCGTGAACTGGCGCCTTACAATATTCTGGTGAATGTTGTTGGGGCCGGTAAAATAGCCACAGATCGGGTCAGACAATTAGACCGTCTTAAGGCCGAACAGGAGGGAATCACTTTGGAGCAGTTTCAGCAAAAAAATGCCGCCCGCATTCCTGTGGGACGCTATGGTTCAATTGACGAAATCGGGCGCCTGGTGGCCTTCCTTTGTTCTCCGGCCAATACTTATGTTACAGGACAAACTATTTTAGTAGACGGCGCAATGAGTACAGCGTACTAAAAACAGGAGAAAAAATGAAAGTAGTTCGCTTTAAAGAGGCTGAATCTTACGAACCGGAAAAAGACTGGCGGCGGGTAAGTTTGTGCAGTGAAGATTCGATTTCCATTGAACACTTCATTAAACCCGCAAAACACGCCTCTCCCCGGCATTCTCATCCAAACGCGCAAATTTTAATTGTGCTAAGCGGCCGATTGCAAATCGAAACCGATAGCCAGACCGTTGAGCTTGGCCCTTTTGATACGGCTTACATCGATGGCAATGAAGAACATGTGGTCATCAACCCCTTGCAGGAGCCTTCGGCAGGACTTGATATTTTTGTCCCCGGACGCTCTTTTGATTTTTGGTTAAAGAGAAAAAAGTAGTATCGATTATTCACCAAGCAAGGCTTAATTGAAGTCAAGTCTAATTTATTGTGTAAATTACATCCAATTTATAGTATTAATTTAAATAATAATTTGAAGGGCTTTTTTTATTTCTGAATAAAGCCCATTGGCATCATACGTCTAAAAT
>JAGHBR010000241.1 GCA_021160885.1 Caldisericaceae bacterium | reverse complement strand
TCAATATCCGGATTGTCAATAACTGCTTTTATGGCGTTTACAACTTCGCCTAAATTGTGTGGCGGAATATTGGTGGCCATACCCACCGCGATTCCACTGGCACCATTAATAAGTAAATTTGGTAGTTTTGCAGGTAAGACAACCGGTTCCTTTAAAGTATCATCAAAGTTAGGAACGAAATCAACGGTATTCTTATTAATGTCCGTTAAGAGTTCCTCTGCTATTCGTTGTAGTCTTACTTCTGTGTAACGCATGGCTGCAGGTGAATCACCATCAACCGAGCCAAAATTCCCCTGACCATCAATTAAGGGATAGCGCAAAGAAAAATCTTGAACCATGCGAACAATGGTATCATAAACCGCCATATCACCATGAGGGTGATATTTTCCCATCACTTCACCAACTATTCTGGCGCTTTTCTTAAAAGGCTTATTGTGTTGCACTCCCATTTCATGCATACCATATAAAACCCGGCGGTGGACCGGCTTTAAACCGTCACGCACATCGGGTAAAGCACGCGCAACAATTACGGACATGGAATAATCAAGATACGATTCACGCATCTCGTCTTCTATTAAAATAGGAATTATTTTTTCATTAGAAGCCATTTTTACTCCTTACTAAACATCAAGATTTCTTACAAACTGCGCATTTTCTTCAATGAACTTTTTACGCGGCGCAACTTCTTCGCCCATTAGAATGGTAAAAATTTGATCAGCCTCCATAGCATTCTCAATACTTACCTGTAATATGGTTCGGGTTTCGGGATTCATGGTGGTTTCCCATAACTGTTCTGGATTCATTTCACCCAAACCTTTATAACGTTGAATCGATAATTTTCCTTCATCAACGCCTAACTCTTTAATAATACGATCTTTTTCCTCATCATCAAAGGCGTAATACTCGTCTTTTCCATTTTTGATTTTGTAAAGGGGTGGCTGGGCGATGTAAATTTTGCCCTGCTGCACCAATTCTCCCATGTAGCGATAAAAGAAAGTGAGCAACAACGTTCGGATATGGGCGCCGTCCACATCGGCGTCTGTCATGATGATTATTTTATCATAACGTAATTTTTCAATATCAAAGCTATCTGAACCAATTCCCGTACCAATGGCCGTAATGATGGTTTTAATTTCATCATTGCTTAAAATTTTGTCCAGGCGGGCTTTTTCTACGTTAAGTATTTTTCCTTTCAAAGGCAAAATGGCCTGAAAACGTCGATCCCTGCCCTGCTTTGCAGAACCACCTGCCGAATCGCCCTCCACCAAATACAGTTCTGATTCTTTCGGATCATTAGACGAGCAATCAGCCAATTTTCCTGGCAAAGAACTACCATCCAGAGCGGTTTTCCGTCTGGTTAATTCCCTGGCCTGACGCGCTGCCTCACGTGCCCGGGCAGCGCTAATACATTTTTCAATAATTGGTTTTGCAATCGCTGGATTTTCCTCCAGGAATTCATATAGTTTTTCATTAACTAGCGTTTCTACTGCGCTACGTACTTCAGAATTGCCTAATTTGGTTTTTGTTTGGCCTTCAAATTGCGGTTCAGAAACTTTTACTGAAATCACTGCGGTTAAACCTTCACGAACATCTTCGCCCGAGAGGGTAATTTTTTCATTGTTTTTTATTAGATTATATTTTTGCGCATAACTATTTATGGTACGCGTTAAAGCTGATTTAAAACCCGATAAATGTGTTCCGCCTTCAATTGTATTTACATTATTACAATAAGTTAAAATATTTTCGGTGTAAGCTGAATTATATTGCATGGCAATTTCAATGGGAATTCCATCGCGCTCGCCTTCAATGTAAATCGGTTCATCGTGCAAGGTAGTTCTGCTTTCATCGAGATAAGTAACAAATTCTTTTAAGCCACCTTCGTATTTAAAGGTTTCCTGGTTGTTGTCCCGCTCATCCTTAATAGTAATTTCCAAATTCCTGTTTAAAAAGGCCAGTTCACGCAAACGGTTGGCTAATATTTCGAACTTATAATGTACTCTTTTAAAGATTTCATCGTCTGCTAAAAAAGTTATTTTAGTGCCTTGTTTTTCTGTTTCACCAACGATCTCTAAGTCACTAACCGGGATACCCCGTTCGTAAGATTGTTTGTATATCTTCTTGTTACGGAAAATTTCCACTGTACACCATTTGGAAAGAGCATTAACCACCGAAGCTCCGACACCATGAAGTCCACCGGAAACTTTGTAGGTATTTTTATCAAATTTACCACCTGCATGCAAGGTTGTCATAATGATTTCTACTGCTGGTCTCTTTTCAATCGGATGAATATCAACCGGAATTCCCCTGCCATCATCTTCTACCGAGATGGATTCATCCGGATTGATTGTTACCTCAATTTTAGAAGCATAGCCAGCCATTGCTTCATCAATACTATTATCCACAATTTCGTAAACAAGATGGTGCAATCCTTTGGAAGTCACATCGCCAATATACATGGCAGGACGTTTTCTAACGGCTTCCAGCCCTTTTAAAACCTGAATATTCTTTGCTGTGTATTCTTTTGCTGACATTGTTTCACCTATACAATTTTAATATCTTTAACGTTCAATTGATTAAATTTTGAATTTAAACTGTAAATCATTTTCTCTTTGAATTGTTGTAATTCATTGGCCCATGATTCTGAAATCGCTTCAATAACCAATACATCACCTTCAAATTTAACCGGTCGGCAAATTCGCGTGATGTTTTTGTCAAATACTTCATCCCAGTTTTGTAATATCCATAATCTAATAAAATTATCGTACACATCTATGTCTTTTAGTACCGATTGTAAAACAGTACCAATTGATTTTGCCTTATGATTCAATGCTTACCTGCCCGTTTGAAACAAACCATAAAGACACATCATTCAATTGCGAATCGAATTTTTGTACATCTGTTGTTGTGATAAATGTTTGGAAATTTAATTCTCTAATATGCTCTATTACTTTTTGTATTCGTGACATATCTAATTCACTGAAAATATCATCTAAAAGTAAAATAGGTTCTTCATTAACTTTGTTTTTTATAAAATTGGCCTCGGCAAATTTCAAACTGATTAAAAATGTTTTATTTTCTCCCTGAGAACCGAAAATTTTGATAGGAGCATTGTTCTTGAAAAATAGGAGATCATCTCGATGTGCTCCTATTGTAGTACTACCATAAGCAATGTCCCGTTCCTTAATTTCAGTTAATTTTTGCAAATAATAGTTTTTAATTTCTTCTTCTTGTTGCAAACCAGAATCGAAAAATGTTTGATATTGAATTTTTACTATTTCGTCAGTACTGGCCATTTGTTTGTAATAATTTTCTAATAATGAATTAAATTCATTAATAACTTCTCTGCGTTTTAAGCACACATAGGAAGCAAATTTAGCTAATTGTAAATCCCAAGGAAGTAAAGATGTTTCTTTCTGGCTTCCTTCTTTGATTAATGTTAATAATTTATTTCTAT
>JAGHBR010000045.1 GCA_021160885.1 Caldisericaceae bacterium | reverse complement strand
AGGCATTGAGCAAGTGGATTCGTTTGTGTTCAATCCGCATAAATGGATGTTCACCAACTTTGATTGTTCCGCCTATTTTGTAAAAAATGCGCAGGCGCTGCAGCGCACTATGTCCGTGTTGCCAGAGTATTTGAAGACCAAGACCCGCGGCCAGGTTAAAGAATTCCGCGACTGGGGCATCCAACTGGGACGACGCTTCCGGGCTTTAAAATTGTGGTTCGTTTTACGCAGCTTTGGTCTGCAAGGCATTCGTCAAACATTGCGCAATCATTTGCGCTGGTCCGAAGAATTAGAAAACTGGATTAAGGCGCGCGATGATTTTGAACTGATGGCTCCACGTACCCTTAATCTGGTTTGTTTTCGCTACCACCCGCCTGAGCTGAATGATGAAACGCAATTAGATGAGCTAAACGATCGGCTTCTGCAAGAGATTAATCAAAGCGGAAAACTCTTTTTGACGCACACGCGCGTTCATGGCCGTTACACCTTGCGCATGGTAACCGGTCAAACCTATTTGCAAAAACGCCACGTGGAACAGGCCTGGTCGCATATTGTCCAGCAGGCGCAAGAACTGAAAGGCTGATCATGGATCAGCGAAATTTTTTAAAAAACTAATTTTTGCATCCGCTGGTCTGGGCAGGTGGCCTGCTTTAGCCTTACAGTGCTTTGTGCCAGGGCAAATGGAGGGTTACACAAATTTAACAGTACGCTTTGCTGAAAAAGTTAAGGAGTAACGTTTGGCTTTTGTCTTTTTAGTCAGCGGAGGTGTCGTTTTCCTGCTACTGACTATTGCTGCACTGATTTCCAACAGGGAAGGAGAACCTGCTGCACAGCAACGCTTTTTGCCGATGGCCGTGTTGTTGTCCGCTCCCTATTTTTTAATCGGCTGGTTGTTTGAAATACCCCCGCAAATCCTTTTTGGGTTGTTCATTATTTTACCGCTCATCTTTTTTCTGTACCTTATTTTGCCCATCGATCCTGCTGCCAAAAAGATTGAAGTTTCTCCGCCGCCAAATTATTGTCACGATGAACGGGACATCATGTTCAGCCGCCAGCGATTGCAACCGGGGACCAACCGCTTCGACGAATACTACCAGACGCATCCTGAAAAGAAAGCGCTGGATGACGCCTGGCGGGCCAAACCAGGATTGTTAAATCCAAAGGCCCAATTTTACCATCCATTGTATTTTAATGCCTCGGACGCTAGCTTTGACACGGTGGCCTTTTTTCATCCCCATGTGCAACCGCAAACAGCGTCGGAAAAGCAGGAGGTGCAGGCGGAGCAGGTTTCGCGCTTTATTAAGGACTGGCTGTTGCGTTCGGGCGCTCATTCGGTTGGCATTACGCGTTTGCAAGATTACCATTTGTACAGCCATCGGGGGCGTCAGGAACCTTACGGCGCTGAAATCCAAAAGGAACACGAATTTGCCATTGCCTTTACCGTAGAAATGAACAAGGAGATGGTAGATTCTGCGCCCCTGGCGCCAACGGTATTGGAGTCGGCTGACCAATATTTACGGGCCGGCATGCTGGCGGTTAAATTGTCCACATTTATCAGCAAGTTAGGATATGAGGCGCGGGCGCACATCGACGGCAATTACCAGGTGATTTGTCCCCTGGTGGCGCGGGATGCCGGGCTGGGGGAATTAGGCCGCATGGGGCTTTTGATGACGCCGGCCTTGGGCCCACGTGTGCGCATTGGGGTAGTGACCACCAACCTGCCGCTGCAAACTGACGACTACCAGCCTGACAATAGCGTGATTGATTTTTGTAATAAATGTAAGAAGTGTGCTTACAACTGTCCCAGCAAAGCCATTTCTTTTGAAGATCGGCAGTGGGAGCACGGTGTGTTACGCTGGAAAATTGATCCTGAAGCCTGTTTTGGGTACTGGTGTGCAGTCGGTACGGACTGCGCCCGCTGCATGAAGGTATGTCCCTATTCCCATCCAGACAATCTGATGCATCGCCTGGTGCGCAAAACCATTCGCAAAAACAGTATGGCCCGCTGGCTGGCCATCAAAATGGACGATGTGATTTACGGTAAGCATCCCCCTGCCAAGAGAGATTTGCTGTGAGAGGTGTTCAACTTATGAGGTACCTTTTACCCAAAAAATCCAGACCCTTTCTTGAGCTTGAAGGGGATTAACTTAATGGCACCAAAATTTGCATCGAAGGTTAAACTGTAACCGATTAAAATAAATTCACTTTTTGTTGTTTTTTTTGTAAAATCATAACCGATGCTTTTACTGTAAAATTGAACATAAGGGCGCCATGCGAATGTCTGATAATGCGAGTCTTTGCTCCAATTACACTAGCATGAAAGAATTGATATAAATGTATTAATTTTTCTCAATACTGGTAAGTGTTGGTAGTTACTTTATTGGTTTTACTCCCAGGTCTTTACATATCTTTCTTGCAAGATTATCGTTGATTTCTGTATGCCTTGGAATTGATGAACGCTTGTTTTGGCTTGGATTCCACCACCATGAATGACGGCTGCCTTCTCTGAGAAATTCACAACCCTGTGAACGTAAATACTTCAGCAACTCATTGCGTTTCATATTGCGATTTTCTCTTCCACGTATCCAGTACCAACCGCCGAAATCGCCTCCTGACGATTAAATTCCAGAGCCTCTTTAAGTGTAACACGAAGGCTTTCTAATAACTCCTCTCGAGTCGATTCTTGACAATTTACACCAGGAATTTCTTCTATCCAACCTATCCACCAATCACCTTCCTGTTTGATAATGGCAGTATATTCTTTTTTCATATAAACACCTCATCTTTAACATTTAAAAAATCTTTTACCAGATAATTTCAATTATATTTAACGTTTTTACACTAACTAACCTGCTTAACCAGCGACATCAAATTTTTGGTCGTTTGTTTTTACAATTCAACGAATCTGGAAAAATATTTTTAACTCAGGCCTTCGGTAACTTTTTACCTTAAACGATTCAAAACACCAGTCGTTCCTGTTTTTTAGCAATTTAATGTTCAATCCCATACAACACAAGTTACAGCTGGTTCTAAAAAATTCTACTTTTAGCACACAAGGAACAACAGTCAAGCCTTGAATATTCAATTTTTGAGTAAATACAAAAACTAATAATCGGCTAACAATGCCATGAAGCATGTTTTCTAATATTGACGATTAGCAATGGGGAGCCTTATGAAAATCAAATAATTTTAGGATATCTCGGCAACTGAGTACATCAAGTTCCTTTTATTTAGTGTCTATAAAAGGATAAAGTGTTGTTTGTTTCTGCTATTATGTTGTACATTTTTTTTAAAGCTTGTACATAAAACTAAACTTTTTACATATAAAATATTGTAGTGGTAATATTTTGGACCCTT
>JAGHBR010000133.1 GCA_021160885.1 Caldisericaceae bacterium | reverse complement strand
TAAATAATTGAAGGCTTTGATATTTTTTCTTTTTTAACACGCAATTAATTTTTATATTTGTGTCTTTATTTTTAAAATAATTTAATTGTAGGGGATTTTTAACTTAACTCTGTGGGTTGCTTTCTTATTAACGGTGAACCGAGAAATCCCCTTAGTTGGTAAATCAAACAAGGAGAACGACAATGGCTGATGTAAAAGTTGACGAGGCAGTTGAGAAGAAAACGTTTGCTCAGGCTGTAAACGATGCCTTTAAAGAGTTAGGCGAAACGTTTGTCGCTTTTGTTAAAGCGCCTAAAGCCTTGTGGGGCATTAATGTACCTTACATTATTGAAGGCCTAGTTTATTTTGGCATTCTAACCATTTTAGGTAAATTTTGTTCTGAAAACGTAGCTCTTACAGACCCACAAGCCGGTTGGGTTTACAGTTTTGTTACCGGTGGCATTACCTTTGCCATGCTTATTTTAGGTGGCGTTTCTGATAAATTAGGGGTTCGTGTTTCACTTATTCTGGCTTTTTCTGTCATGTTTATTGGCCGGGCGCTGGTCGGGCTTTCCGGCACCATTCCATTGGGTTCTGGATTAGGTTCGCCCATGTTTTTCGTCATGTTTGGCGGGCTCTTTTTAATGGTGCTTGGTTACGGCCTTTACCAGCCGGCTAGCTACGCTGGTGTAAAACGCTACACCAATCCAAAAACGGCAGCCATGGGTTACGCCGTAATTTACGGATTGATGAACTTAGGCGCTTTCTTTTCCGGTTTTATTTCACCATTGGTTCGCCATCGTTTCGAAAGTGTCTTTCCGCCTAACGGCTTGCCTGCTGTTTTCTGGGTTTACGCTTTGCTTACTCTTTTGTCTTTGTTAATTACCGCTTTGATTTTAACTAAAAAAACCGATCAAAAGGCTGTAGAGCAGATTGCCCGTGAAACAGCAGAAATGTCTGAGCCCGTAGAGGAGACTGAAGAAGAAAGCAAAACAGTAACAACAAAACAAAAAATCAACAACTTACCTTTTACCATTTATTCTCTGATTACCTTAGCCCTGCTGTTGCTGGTGATTATGATTCGCAATGAAAAGATTCATTTTAATTTGATACTGGCCTCTGTTTTACTGGCCGGTAGTTTTTTACTTTCCATCTGGGAATATTTACGCCACCGTCCGGATCATCCTTTTCGCGATCTAAGATTTGTGGCTTTTATTTTCATGCTCATTCCGGTTCAAACATTGTTCGCTCACAACTGGTTGACCATTCCTTACTACCTGGATCGTGCATTCCATGGTTCGGTTGTCAGTCAGTATTTTGAGTTGTTTTCCAACATTAATCCCATCCTGATTTTTGTACTGGCTCCGGTTGTGGCTGGTTTAACAGCTTCACGCAACATTTACAAAATGATGATTTACGGAACACTGGTGATGGCCGTACCCACTTTTTTACTTTCTCTAGGACCAAATGTCATCTTTTTTCTTAGCTACATTTTAATCATGTCCATTGGCGAGGCCATGTGGCAACCGCGCTTTTTGCAATGGATTGCCGAAATCGCCCCGGAAGGTAAAACCGGTGCCTACATGGGCATTGGACAGTTGCCCTGGTTTTTAACCAAAGTGCTCACCGGATTGTACTCCGGTTATTTTGTCGAAAAATACATTCCCAGACCTGAGACAGGTCTGCCCGAACAATCTGGTAAATTGTGGTTTATCTATGGTTTGATTGCCATTTCTTCTACCGTTCTTCTGTGGCTTACCAAAGGTTGGATGATGAAGGGCATGAAAGAAAAAGCAAAGTAAAAATTTATTTATTCCCCTCCCTGTTGGTTTTTAAGGGCTTGGTTTCCAGGGAGGGGATTTTTTATTAAACCTATCAATCCCATTTTGGAAATAAACAGCCCGATGAAACGATTTATTTTTATTTCAACCTTATTTGTCATTCCTTTTTTAATTTTGGCCATTTTTGAAATCACATTGCGAATTACTAACTTTGGCACTGAATATCCATTGTATTTCAAAAAAAATGGCTATTACTTTATCAACTCTAAATATCCGCAAAAATTTTTCGGGCGTTTCGACTCCTCGGCGCCGGAATTGATTGAGCAGAAAATTCCTGTACAAAAACCACCTAATACGATGCGTCTTGTTTGCCTGGGAGGATCCACCACGGCCGGATTCCCCTACGAAATCAATATAAATTTTCCTGCCTTTTTAAAGTGTGGATTGCAACAGCAGTTTCCTGAAAAAAAATGGCAGGTGATCAACCTGGGCGTTTCGGCATTGAATTCCCATGGTGTGCGCCACATGAGCCGCGAAATCTTAGAACTCAAGCCCGATTTAATTTTGATTTACATGGGGCACAACGAATTTTACGGCGTGTTTGGGCTGGCTTCGGCCAGAGGACATTTATCGAATCCTACCGTGGTGCAATGGTTTCTTAAACTTAAAACTTTGCGCACTTATCAGCTGCTTGAATCGCTTATTTACCGTTTAAGCCCCGGGCCAAAAGCACAAAAAGCAACCTTAATGGCGCGCATGATTCAAAATAACAAGGTACGATATGGCAGCCCTCTTTACCTGAAAACATTGAAAAATTTTGAAACCAATCTGAACGAAATTCTAAATTTCTTTCAACAACAAAACATTCCGGTAATTCTTTCTCCCCTGGTCAGCAATCTCAAAGACCAGCAACCTCTTGGCGCTCCCCCTCCTCAAAAGTCAGGAATTAATCTTGTCCGAATCAGAGAATTAATTCAACAAAATGATTTTGTTCAGGCTAAAAATTTGTTGCACACCGCCTTGCAAGAACAGCCCAACAACGCCCAATTGCATTTTTTGATGGGGCAGGTGTACTACTCCTTAAAAAATTTTAAAGCAGCTAAAAAACACTTTATTGTGGCCCGCGATTATGATCAGGTTCCTTTTCGGGCGCCATCCGGCATTAATCAGATTATTTTTAAGTTAGCCAGAGAAAGAGCGTTCCCGTTGGCGCCAACGGACAGCCTTTTTAGCGCGTTTTCGCCGCATGGCATCTGGGATGGCAGTTTGTTCCTGGAGCACTTACATCCCAATGAAAAAGGTTACCAGCTTTTGGCTCGCGCCTTTGCCAAACCCATTGTCAGAGAATTTTTAAAATCCAAAACATTGAAGATTAATCAATCTAATTGCCAAAATTTCAGCGCATTAGACTTAGCCATTGGGCAATTGAAGATCGAACAGCTGGTCAGCAATGCGCCTTTTTTCGGGCGTACCCACTTTAAACCACGACGTTTTCAACCACCCCTCATCGAACAAATCGCTCAGCGTCACTTGCGTGAAGAGCTGATCTGGGATGCCAGCCACTTTGAACTTGCTGATTACTATCTGCAATCACAAAATTATGCTCAGGCCTTAAAGGAATACCGAATAGTCCTGGCCTACGATTCCACGCATTTAACCGCGTTGTACAAAATAGCTGATACTTATTTTCAAATGGAGAAATTCGATTCAGCTAATTACTGGTACCAAAAAGCATTACACTTTCACCCGCGTGCAGCTTTTGTTTTGGCTAAATTAGCCAGACTTTTACTTGTCTCAGGGAATGTTACACAGGCTGTTAACGTTATTAATCAAATTGTTGGCGAACAGGCCTTGTTTGAACAACTAAACTTCAGGCAGCAAAATGCCCGGTACTACCTCCGGGCTGTTGCTTTTCTTAAACTGGAAAAAAAAACAGCCGCACAGGAGCAGTTAAAAATG
>JAGHBR010000539.1 GCA_021160885.1 Caldisericaceae bacterium | reverse complement strand
GATATTCTCTTAACAAAGAAGGCCCAAATGACACAATGTCTTTTTTAGCAAAGCCGCGCTATCTTTTTAAGGATTAATTTTTTGCTATTCGGAAGTTCTGCGTGCCTCCAACTCAGCTTGGATTTGTTCCATGGTTTTGTCATCCAGTTTGTAAAAATACATCACTAAAATGGACAGAGCTCCCAGGGCTGCCGGAATTACACTCATTAACATCACAATGCCGTGCTGGACCTGATCCGATTGTACAATATTGGCTTTAAATCCAAAAAAGGACATCAGCCAGCCGGCAAAAGCCGTACCAATCGCCCAGCCAAATTTTTGCGACATGGTCGAAGCCGAAAAGACAAGTCCGGTGGCTCTGCGTCCGTTTTTCCATTCCGAATAATCGGCTGTGTCGGCGTACATGGCCCACAGCAAGGGGGTTAGCGGTCCACTGGAAAAGGTGTTCAGAATTTGGAACAAGAAGATCAGCAAAAGGTGCTCCGGTTTTAAGAAATAAAAGACAGCGGTGGACAGGGCCGCCAGTACGAATAAAATCAAAAATGCGCGTTTTTTACCAAACAGACGAGCCATGGGCGCTGTCGCAATCACACCCAAAAGAGCAAAGGCCTGACCTACAGTGTTAAAGGCAGAAGTCAGCACATCAAATTCAAAGGTGTAGCTTTTTCCCAAAAAAGACAGGGTCTGTGTGCCCACATAGTATTTGAAATAATGGGTGGTCACGCTCATGCGCGTTGCCACAAACAAAATGATCAGCATGGTGGCAATCAGCAAAATCAGCCAGGGACGGTTAGCCGCCAGATCGAGTAAATCCTGTTTGATGGAAGTTTTTTGTTTGGGTGGAGGCTGCACACGCTCTTTTGTGGAAAGGAAGGTGACCAGAAAAAAGACCACCGCAAATGCGCCAAAAATGGCCATGGTAATACTCCAGCCCTTTCCAGGGTAGCTCTTATCTAAATGAGTAGCAAGTGGTAGGGCAATGGCAGAAACCAGGATACCACTTGCAAAGGCAAATGTGTATTTAAAGGAAGCTACACTGGTTCTCTCCACAGAATCTGGCGTGATCACGCCTAATAAAGAAGAGTAGGGAATGTTAATGGCTGTGTAAAGCATCATGAACAAGGTAAAGGTTACGTAAGCATAAATTAGTTTGCCGCTATAGCCAAAATCGGGTACTGAAAAGGTTAAAACGCCCATGATGGCCAGCGGCACAGACATCCACAGCAAATAGGGGCGGAACTTTCCCCAGCGTGTGTTGGTGCGATCGGCAATAATGCCCATCAGCGGATCATTAACACCATCCCACATGCGTGTCACTAAAATCATGGTTCCTGCAGCGGCGGCAGTAATCCCGAAGACATCTGTGTAGAAATACAAAAGGTAGGACGATATGGTTTGCCAGTAAAGCACAGAAGCCAGGTCGCCAAAGCCATAACCAGCTTTTTCCCAGAAAGACAGACGTCCGGTGGATTTTTCAAAAGCCATGAGAATCCTTTCGCCTTGTTAGTTTATTCGTAAAAAAAATAAATCTGCAGAAAATCACATTCTTTTTCAAATATTTTTTAACCTTTAAATATGCCATACAGCATTATTTTCTTCATTGTACACATTTTCTAAAAGACAAGCTGTTCTAAAAGTATTGAATAGGTAAAAGTATTAGCTTAATCCAACAAATACGCAAAAAAACCAGGAGCTAGCGTAAAAAGCAAAATTTAAAAAGAGCCATCAAATTAGATTTTTAATACACATCCAGGCTGGTGCTGATTAAAACCACCTCTGCCTAATTTCTTCTCGCTCTGATTGGCTGAACGATACGCGGGATTCACCAGCCGCATTTCGAATAGAACTTACTATTTCAAAACTCTCAATAATAAAAGCCAAATTGCCGATAAGCCCTGTAATACCAGACTTTATTCCTGCCACTGATCCGTTCTGAATGGCGACGCCGGCAAACCTGCTTTATTGAAGAGCACGGCATGAGGTGTGTTGCTCCAGCCGTAACGCACGGCAACCGGTTGTTTAATCTCAGGATGCCAGACCAGCAAAGCATTTCCTGCTATCTTTACTTTTGCTGGTAAAAATTTTTTGTCCACACCGGCAATTAAAAACTGTGGTTGTGAGTCTTTTTTCAGGAGCAATCCGCCATCTGTAAATTTAAAATGAAAGCAAAGTTTATTACCAGCCTTTTCCATTTTTTCGAAAATCGGTCCGCTGTAAACCAGGTCATTACGGCCATAATTTTTAGCCAGCGCCCAAAGCGCCAATCGCCGACCTACTTCTTCCTTTTTTGCCGGATGGATGTTCTGGTCATCGCCAATATCTGTGGTAACCACCATGCCGGTATTTTTAACCTGTAATGTCATTAACTGGGCCTCTCGTAATAGCTGCGACCTGGATTGTTCTCCGTAGTCGTAGGGGGCAATTTGCACAAAATAGAACGGAAAATCTCCCTGATCCCATTTCTGGCGCCAGCAATTGATCATTAACGGAAACAACTGACGATATTGTTCTGCCCTTCCCACATTGGCTTCGCCCTGGTACCAGATGACGCCTCGAACGCTAAATGGAATTAAAGGATGAATCATGCCATTGTACAGCGCGGCGGGCGTGTGTGAATTTAAGGAAAGAGCTAACCTGGGACGATTTTGATAATCCTTTTCCTTTTCGCCATACACGTAAAAGACTTTGTTCTGGTATTCGGCTATGGGACGAAAATACCATTCTCCCTGCAACTCAATTTTTTGTTCAGGCTGGCCTTTGATCGATAAAGTCATTTTCTCCGGTTTGCCCCACAAACCGCCGGCGCCCTGGGTATCAATCACCCGAATGGCGATCATGTTTTTTCCCCTGACCAGAGAAGCGGGAATTTCGTAGCGGCGCGGCAAATTCCAGAAGCCCATTAACTCTTTGCCACCAACTTTTTGCCCGTTAAAATACGTTCGATCCATGTCATCGATGGGACAAAGTTCCAGCACAAGTGTTTTGTCCAACCAGTTGTGTGGTATTTTTACTACTCTTTTAAACCAGACAATGCCGTCAAAGGCCTCCAGGCCATTTTCTTCCCAGCGGCCGGGCAATTGCATGGCTTGCCAGCCTTTGATCTCATTTGTGGTGTACCTTTGATCATTAATATCAAGACTTTTCCAGAAGGTAGAATCGTTTAGATCTTCCACAGGAATTTGTTGCAGGCTGGCACGCCATTTTTCCAGCGCTGCAAGCGCCGGTTTAATTTGTTCCAGTTTTTGAGCAATATCTTTAAATTCTTCCATTGCTTCCAGACAGTCAGGAGCTGTCCAGGCTTCGGCAGGCGTGCCGCCCCAACTACTGTGAATCAAGCCAATCGGCACGCCCAGTTCCTGGTAAAGCTTTTTACCAAAAAAGTAAGCGGTAGCGCTGAAATTTTTCACCGTTTGCGGAGAGCAGACCTGCCAGCTGGATTTAATTTGCTCGCTCGGCTGCAGGCTGGCATTTCTGGGCACAGTAAAGAGACGAATTTCCGGGAAATCAGCAGCGGCGATTTCCTGCTCGCTGCCTTCTACCGGCGCTTCCGGGGGCCAGCCCTTCATGGGCATTTCCATATTGGATTGTCCTGAACAGAGCCAGACTTCGCCAATCAAAACGTTTTTTAAGCTAATTTGCTGCTGTGCGCTTTTCACGGTTAATTTAAAAGGGCCGCCAGCCGGCATGGCCATTAGTTTCACTTTCCAACGACCTTCGGCTGAGATTTTAACTTTAACCTTCTGGTCGGCAAGTTGCACTTCCACTTGCTGGCCCGGAGTGGCTTTGCCCCAGATCCAGATGGACTTTTTTTGCTGTAAAACCATGTTGTCTGTAAAAACAGATGCCAGGCTAAGCGGTTGTTCGGTTTTGTTGCAGTTGAATATAATGAAACTGAGAATTAGCAGAAAAAAGTACTTCATTATGCTGCTCTCCTTTTGTTTAAATGAAATAGAGCGCTGCAAACTAATGCTAAACGCCATTACTCCAGGCCTACTTAAAATCCCTGAAGGGTTAATGGGTTTTGCTTGTAGGCTGTTTATTTTTTAACCTGCTGCAGCAACCATTCATAAAATTGCGGATTGTTGTAGGTTTCTGTCCAGGCATCGTGACCGGCTTCGGGGTAAACCGTAAATTTTACATTGCCGCCTGCTTGTTTAACCGCTTCTACCATTTCTTCAGAACGTTTAATCGGTACCACCGGATCTTTGGCGCCATGAAAAACCCAAATAGGGATGTCTTCTAATTTGTAAGCTTCCAGCGGATTGCCGCCGCCACAAATGGGCGCAAGGGCTGCAAAACGGTCGGGGCGATTAATGGCCCAGGCCCAGGTACCAAAACCGCCCATGCTTAAACCGGTCAGGTAAATGCGCTTCTCATCGACCGGAAGCTGTTTTAAAAGCGCATCCAGCCAGGCATCCAGTTCTTCCACATCCCACCAGCGATCTTTGGGACATTGCGGAGCCACCATAATGAAAAGAAATTTTTGTCCCTGTTTGATCAGCTTAGGCGGGCCGTGGCGGGTAACCAAATCCAGATCCGTCCCACGTTCGCCTGCTCCGTGCAAAAAGATGAGCAGCGGCCAATCTTTTTTCTCCGTTTTGAAATTTTCTGGCAGGTAAAGCAGATAGGGCATTTCAAGATGCTTTACAACGGTGGTTTTTAAAAACATTTTCTGCAAAGGCTCATTCCCCTCTTTTTTTACCTGATGCTGGGTGGCGCAGCCAAAAAGGAATAAAAACAAAAGTAAGAAAAAAAGAATCGGACGACGCATATTTCCTCCCAACGTTATTCGGCGTAAAAAGAATCAATGATCTCCTTGTAGTTCTTTTCAATCACATTGCGTTTAATTTTCAGACTGGGCGTTAGCTCGTTCTTGTCGGCGGAGAAGGGCTCAGGCAGTAAGGCAAATTTTTTAACCTTTTCAAAACGGGCAAAGCCTTCCTGCAGGCGTTCAATTTCATTGGTAAACAATTTTTGTAATCTATCATCCTTTAGAAAAGCTTCCATAGAATCAAATTCGATGTTATTCGTTTTGGCCCATTCTTTTAATATCTCATAAGCCGGTACTATCAGAGCCGACACGAATTTTCGTTTGTTGCCCACCAGACAGACCTCATCGATGTACTTGCTGGTTTTTAGCTTGTGTTCAATGGGAGCCGGCGCCACATTTTTACCTCCTGAGGTCACAATGATGTTTTTCTTGCGGTCTCTCAGGAACAAATAATTTTCTTCATCTAAGAAACCAATATCGCCGGTGTGCAGCCAGCCTTCTTCATCGATCACTTCCTTCGTTTCTTCGGGCTTGTTGTAATAACCAAGCATGACAATAGGCCCGCGTAACAGAACCTCGCCATCTTCGCTGATTTTGACTTCGATACCGTCAATGGGTTTGCCACAGGAGCCATAGCGCACTTCTCCCGGAGGTGTAAGGGTAATAATCAGGTGTGTTTCGGTCATGCCATAGCCTTCGATGATGGGCAAGCCGATGGCTTCAAAGATTTTCAACGTTTCGACCGAAAGGGGGGCGCCGCCCGCAATGGGATGACGGAAGTTGCCGCCAAGTTTGGCTTTAACTTTATTAAAAACCAGCTTTTCGGCCAGTTTGTAGCGTCGTTCCAGCCACTTACTCACTTTGCCCTGTCTTCGTTTTTCGTGATATTCCAGGCCGGTTCCTATGGACCAGTAAAAGATATTGCGAGCCAGGGCCGAACCTTGTTCAGCTTTTTCCTGCATGGCATTAGCGATTTTTTCGTAAAGCCGGGGCACACTGACCATGATGGTGGGTTTGGCGACTGAAATGTCTTCGACCACCGTGTCAATGCCTCGTGCATAATGAATGGTAGCGCCTTTGTAAATGGGACACCAATGGCCGGCTAGGCGTTCGTAAAGGTGGCTAAGCGGCAAAAAAGAGAGAAACACATCATCGGAGCGCAGCCCCAACCGGGCCTCCGAATTCACAATATCAAAAACAAAACCGCGATGACAAAGCATCACACCTTTGGGCTCGCCCGTGGTGCCGGATGTGTAAACCAAACTGCAAAGAGCTTCCGGATCAATACTTTCCATTGATTCCTCAAACGCACCCGGAAAAGCTTCGGCATGAGCCTGACCTTCTTCCAATAATTTGTCAAAGTTGACCACACCGGTTAAAGGCTCATAGCTAAAAACCTGCTCCAGTGAAGTCACCTCTTTTTCGATGGCAGCAATCTTATCATATTGCAAAGCATCTTGAACAAAAATGGCCGTTACCTGAGCATCTTTCAGAATGTAAGCAATTTGTGGTGGAGTTAAAGTAGGGTAAATGGGTACAACCACGCCCTGCAATCCGAAAATGGCAAAATCGGTGATCGGCCATTCGGGAAGATTATTGGACAGGATTGCAATGCGGTCTCCCTTTTGCAGACCACGGGCCATCAAACCGTGCGTCAATAAACGGACTTTTTCGCCGACCTGTTGGTAACTCCAGTACTGCCATTGATGGTCGCGAAAAAAACGGAACAAATCTTTTTGTGGCCGCTGTTCGATGGAATTAAACAAAATATGAAGTACACTTTTAAACATGGCCGTTTCCTTTCCTGGAATAAATTAAGACAATTTACATTATTTCAGATTGCTAAACAAATTTGCTCGTCGATAATTAATTCAACGTTTTGAGTTATTTATCAGAGGGCAAGAGAAATGTGACTGAAGAAGTTTTAAAAATGTTTAGCAAACAGATGATCTGAACCAGGAGTCTGCAATAAACTCTGGAGTTAATCAGTGGCAAAAAAAACAACTTTTATTTGTAATCTTATTTTTTATTGCTTACCTTTAAGTCAATTAATTCGCGGGACGAACTGGCTTGAGCTTCAGAATTTTTATTCTCCTGCCTTAAACCAATTTGGCCCAGAGAGTTAATTATTTAGTTAATTTTATTTTTATCAATTTCAAGGAGTTTTACAGTGAACATCTATGTAGGGAACATTCCCAGAAGCACCGATGAACAAACCATTCGTGATTTGTTCGAAGAGTATGGCAGTGTAGCCGAAGTTAAATTACTTCGCGATCGTTACACTGGTGAATTACGTGGATTTGGTTTTGTAACCATGGAAAATGATGACGAAGCTCAGAATGCCATTGACAACATTAACGACACCGAATTGGGTGGTCGTACTCTGGTTGTTAATAAGGCACGTCCACGTACCGAACGTCCCAATCGTGGCGGCGGTGGCTACGGGAATCGAAACAGCGGCCAACGTTCCTGGTAAAAATATCAGACAAAAACTTCAAGTCCCGCTCTGCGGGACTTTTTTTTTTCTCATTACTCACTCAAAGCACAAATAAGCAAATTTCCCAAAACTAGTACGCTTGAATGTTTCAATCCAGGTAAAAGCGTGGTCATTTCCCCCTGGCAAGTTTTATTTTATGTGGCTGGAAATTATTACTAAGGATTTCTATAACTTGTATGTGAAATGGTTTCATTAGATTTTGTTGGATCTTGCTTATAAAATAAAAAACCCTTGGCTACACAGAACCTCGAGTATGAAAACTCTCAAATTTTTTAATCAAGCGCTAAAAATACTAAATTTATCCCGAACACTTCACACCTTAAAATCATTCAACATTCTTTATTTACAGTGAAGAAATATCATCCCAAAAATGATTAGATGATATTGTTTTAGTCGCATTTAATTAATCAAATCCCATGTATTCGGGTACGCCGTTTTTTATTCTCCATAAGATTATGGAATTTCTTTATTTCAATCCTTCCATTTTTTGTGGGATTTTCCTCTTTTTTGCTAGCGAATCAGTGTCTATCTGTGTAAATCAGTGGCTAAAAAATAATGTTTCAGAACTCACAGCACTAATAAGCCACTACCACTGTCTTTTTGGCTTCTTCCAAAATGCCGTTACTATCGTCGATCAGCTCTACAAACACAATGTAAATTCCCATTCGAACAGGGGCCTTTTGATCATTGCGGCCATCCCAAACGATTTGAACCTGCTGTCCAATATATTGATTTTCAGCTAAGGTACGCACTCTGCGGCCCAACATATCAAAAATCGACACGCGAATACGTGCTGTTTGGGCTGGCACCTGTAGTGAAATAATAGCAAAATCTTCATGCCCGTCGCCGTCAGGTGAAAAGGGATTGGGCTCAATGTCCAGTTTAAGTTTCTTAAAGTGCATTTCCGAAAAAATTGAATTTTGTGCGCCTGGCGTTCCTTCTTTTACACAGGGCGCCCAGTTACGCGCCAGACGGGCGTCCAGCTCCGGATTAATACGTTCCAGTGAGGGATTGCGGTATTCTTCGCCCATTAACCAGTCCTGCCTGTAAGGTACCTGTTCGGCCCAGCCGCCCCAAGGCGGTAACAAAAAAACATCATCCTGATCATTGTTTAACGTAGGGAAATTCTTTGCAACCAGGACATGGCTTTCCGGCAAATCGTAAAAATCAAAAAAAGACGAATCCGCCGTTAAAACAAAATAATCTTTTCCGGCCAGCATTACATTTTCTTCAATTTTAACCGTATCTTTCCTGTCTGCAATCGCCCAACTTTTTAAAGAAACCGATTCATTTGATTTGTTAAACAATTCGATCCATTCGGGTTCTTCCTGTTCCGTAAGGAATTTTATTTCATTGATTACCAGAGGGCTTTGCGATTCCAGAACGGTTACCTCGCTTTGCACAGTATTATTGTCTTCGTTCTGATCCAACAAACTTTGCAACTGGGCTGACAACAACAAGCGGCCACTTAAGGTCATGGCCAGGTTAAACTGCAAGCTGTCCTGCTCCCCAGGCTCTAAATTCACCATGCGTTGTTCCCGAAAAAGTTCCGGTTCCAGAGTCTCCAATTTTTGATTGCCGTTCAGGTCAAGGTAGCAAATAAAAATGACCCGACTTTCAAAGCGCCGCACACCGGCATTAAAATATTTTAACGTCACCAGAAGATTTTGCCCTTTTTGGACAGCAGACTGTGGGGAAACGGTCAACCCGTCGTTTGTAAATCCCAAATCAAAATCGAACGGTTCTACTGAGTTTTTAAAACCGGGCGTTCCGCCTAACCTCCGGCTGTTGGCCCAATTGTCAGCTGTAGCGGGCGCACACAGGTTTATCTTTTCATCAGAGAAGCCGGGTGCATTGTCAAGGGTGTAGCGGTAGGCATCAACCAGATCGCCGCTGGCATTCAACAGCATTACGCGTTCCGGGGTTGAATTGGACAGGCCATTATTGCCAAAGGCGCCATCACTGATTTTCAAAATCAATGCCTCAGGCGGAATGACCGAATCGTAAGTGGTCGAATTTTCAAAATAGCTGCCATCCAGAATGACCGCAAACTGTCCGGGAGAAAGTATTAAGCCCTGTCCGGCATCCAAAATTTGATCGGCGCCGCTGCTGTCACTGATTTGCCAGCCGCTTAGATCCACCGCGCTGTCAGCACAATTAAACAACTCCACAAATTCATCATGGTAATCTGCGCCCACAACATCGAACATTACTTCGCTAATCACCACCTGCGCTTTTAAAAAGGGATTGAAACAAAAAAGCAAGATAAGCAATCCGGTAAAATGCAAATTGCGTAACGACATGTGTTAAAACTCTTTATTTCATACTTAAATATTAAGCAACATGCGTAAATAAAACAAGGGCGAGCGCAGCATGGCCCGATTGTCCAGGTCATTAAACATGGTCGAAAACGTTTCCTGCAAGCGTGGATTGGAATTAATTCGGTTAATTACGAAATTGAACAACCAGCGAATGCGTACCAGTTTTTGCAAGGTGGCGCTGAGATTTAACTCACTCCACATACGCTGGTAAACCTCTTCGTCATACTTTTTTAAAGTTTCGGCCGAAAAATCACCTTTTGCCAGAAATTGGGGAATCAACCGTGCGGCAATGCGTGCGCTAAACATGGCATTGCCAATGCCTTCGCCGGTAAAAGGGTCAATTAACGAACCGGCATCACCGGTCAGCAGGTAATTGTCACCGGAAAGACTGTGCTTAACCGTGCCCAGCGGCAGGCCCCAGCCCTTCATGGGATCGATCAGTCGGGCATTTTTAAAACGATGGGCAATAGTCGGATTGTTTTCGATGGCGCTTTGCATGATTTTTTTAATGTTTAGTCGACGTTTTTGAATATCGCTGGCCAGAATGCCCACGCCCACGTTGGCCTGATTGTTGGGCAAAGGGAAAATCCAGAAGTAGCCGGGCAGGCATTCATCTAAAAAGTGGAGCTCAATAAAATTTTGCGGATGCAGGTCGGATACGTTTTCGTAATAAGCGCGTAAACCGGCGTAGTAAAACGACCGTTGCATGCGGTAACCGGCTAATTTTCTGGCAACCACCGATCGATCGCCTTCGGCAGCAACAATCAATCGGGCGCGGGCTGTTACCGGTTTACCGTTGTGTTCAAGGTGTAAAATCAAGCGACCGTTTTCACGCTGCACATCTTTCAACTCTGTTTTTAGAAACACTTTAGCCCATTGGCTGTCTATTTTTGAAAACAGGAAGTAATCGAAATGCAGGCGTTTGCTAATAAAACCCGGCGCCCGTTTAGGTTGTTCTTTACTGGTTCGGAAGGGCAGATCAATGGCCTGGCTATTAGGCGCCACAAAACGCACGCCCCAACTGTCCAGAAAATAATCGCTATCATTCTGCATTTCGTTCAGCCATTGCGGATTTAAATCTTCAATGACACTAACCACTTTGCCACTCAGGCCATCGCCACAAATTTTGTCGCGCGGGAACTCGGCTTTGTCTAAGATTACGTGAGGCACCTTTTGTTTAACC
Organism: Caldisericaceae bacterium; assembly: GCA_021160885.1. GTDB lineage: Bacteria > Calditrichota > Calditrichia > Calditrichales > Calditrichaceae > Caldithrix. The sequence continues at coordinate 18,934 of JAGHBR010000539.1, read as the reverse complement.
AGAAAAAGAGAAGTGGTACTGCCGGCCGGACCGGCGCCTACAATGGCAATATCGGTATCGAATAACATGTTCTGCTCCTGCATCCTAAGACCGTTTTTTTCTTCTTTTTAAATTGACATCACTGCGTGGATGAAAGGTTTGATATTCCTGCATTAAAAAAGTACGGTCGATATGGGTGTAAATTTGTGTGGTGCTGATATCGGCGTGACCTAACATTTCCTGCACGGCCCGTAAATCGGCCCCACCTTCCAAAAGATGCGTGGCAAACGAATGCCGGAATGTGTGCGGATGGATTTCTTTGCGTATGTCGGCTTGTTCGGCGTACTTATTTAAAATTTTCCAGAAGCCCATGCGACTTAAGCCCTGCCCGCGGACATTCAGGAAGAGAGCGCCATCGGATCGATTGAATCGGTCCAACAGCGGTCGTGCCCGATCCAGATAACGCTGAATCCAATTTAAGGCGCTGCGGGCAATAGGCACGAGCCGTTCTTTGCGACCTTTTCCGTAAATGCGCACAAACTCCTGCTGCCAGTGAATGTCGTTAAGTTTCAGATTCAGCAATTCGGAAACGCGCAAACCGCAAGCGTAAATGGTTTCTAACATGGCGCGATCGCGTAGGCCCAGATGGTTGCGCACATCGGGCATTTCAATCAATTTACGAATTTCATCGTAGCTTAAAACTGACGGTAACCGGCGTGCCAGTTTGGGGCGGTCAATGGTTTCGGTAGGATCGTAATCAATGTAATTTTCTTCAATTAAAAAACGATAAAAACCTCTGATGGAAGACAGATTGCGGGCCACGCTGTTGGCCGAAAGGCCCATTTCACTTAGCAATTGGATGAGGCGTTGAATATGCCCTGTTTTTACCTTTAAGGGGGAATCGACGCCAATGGTTTTAAGATATTTTAAAAAACGCTGAACATCCCGTGAATAGGCATCAATCGAATTGGCCGTTAAATTTTGTTCAAACACAAGATAGGATTTGTATTGCTTGAAAAGATCAATCATCCTGCTTATCTTTTTTATTTTCTTCAAGCAGCGGTTCCGCAAGCGAAAGGGCCAGCCCTGAGAGCATGACTTCCGGAGCCAGTTTCTCAAAATCGCCGGAAAGCAAATCACGATCAATGTTGGTAAAAATGGAACAGGCGGCCTGTTTTTCCACCACGATGCCGGACAGGCGCCCGTTGTACTCAGCAAAAAAGGTGACTTCCCCTAAAAAATCACTGGCTACAAAGCCCTCGCAAAAATGGAGTTGGGCATGCGTATTGTTGGTGTAAATAGAGATTAAATTGCCTGTTCTGTTGCCTATTTGAATTTCCGGATAAATTTCAATACTCAGTTTGCGCTGTTCTTCGGTGTTCAGCAACACGGCGCGGTACTGATTTCCCCGCCTGGCGAATTTCGTTTCAAGCACCTTTTCAATTTCGGCCAATTTCTTTTCATCAAACTTAAATTTCATGATGTCATTCAACTCCCACTATTTGCAACGCACACAATTTACGCAAAAATTTCGAATAAGTTATTAATTTTTAATGGGGAACAGTAGAAAAATGGTTCGCCATATTCCACGCCAATTAAATGGCCGTAAAAACGGGCCCGTATTTCGATAGCTTGCCAGAAAGAAGCGCTGCTGATGTAAGTCTCGGGCTGAGTGTTTTGTTTTTGTTTTGTGTAGAACTGACTTTCGTAGGCTTCCAGGCTCATTCGTTTGGTTTTAAAAAACTCGCTGATGTCCACCACAAAAGATGGGTCTTTAAGGTAATGGCTAAAATAAAAAATAATGGAAGATGGGCGGTGCGCTTGCTGGCCGTCCTCAATTTTACTTAAGCCGGCATAAAAACAGGCTTCGCTGATTAGTCTGGATGCGTGTTCATGGTCAGGGTGGCGATCCTGGTTAAAAGGCAAAAGTACCAGTTTTGGCTGGAATTTTCGAATTAAGGAAATTAATTTGTGTCGGTTCTGGCTGTTGATTTCAATATTGCCATCGGCCAGGCCTGCATTTTCACGAATGTGCACGCCTAAAATATTGGCCGCTACTTCAGCTTCTTTCTGGCGGGTCTGTACATCGCCCCGCGTGCCTAATTCGCCTCTGGTTAAATCCACAATGCCCACACGATAGCCTTGCTCTACCAGACTGGCGATAGTTCCGCCACAGAATAATTCTACATCATCCGGATGCGTACCAAAGGCCAGTACATCTAACTTCATGGCATTTTGCATGGCAATTGCACCTTACTCACAACAAGTAACCTGACTAATTTTAACAAGTATATGCAATTTTTCAAAAAAAGACAAACGTCTTTTGTAATTCATTGCGGGACTTTTAATTTTAATAAAATGTATTTTGATTGAATGACGGATTGGGTTAAAAGTTGGTTGATCTTCCCTGTATGCTGGCAGAGGCAAAAGGGGAAAATCCTGAAAGATATTGCCGATTACTCCTACTTAACAGTAGAAAAACTGATGGCTGACAATTGGTAAGAAAATATTGAAGCTCATTTAAAATTTAACACTCAAAATTTAAAATTCATTCAGCGTTTGGCGTATGTTAATTTGAGTTGTAGCTAAGTTCACTGGTTAATTAATTTAAAACTAATTCACTTAACGCGTACCTTTGATTTTGTATTGCGCAATATTCTGAGAACAGAGTTTATTTTGAGGAAATATTCGTCGTAATCAAGTGCTTTTTCTAAATACTCAATAGATTTATCAAGATCACAATATAAATAAAGTATTCCTAAAATCAGGGCTTCACGAGGACTAACGCCTACCTGTTTAGTACTATTTTCCCATTGTTTTATCATTTCCGGACAGGGACAGTCATCCCAATAGGGGTCTGTGTTAATAATGAGGAACGGATCTTTCTTTACCAATTCAAAAAACAGTTCAAAGGCTTTTTCAATTTGACCCAGGGCCCCATAACAAATGATTAACTTTTTTTTAATAGCCACATTTGTATTACCTTTGGCCAGTTCTTTTTCAAAAACGGGTAAAGCTAAATCAAATTTTCGTGCAATGAAATATCTATTTGCTAACATTTCTGACATAAGACACCTCTGTTTTCTATTGTTTTCAAAATCTGTGCCACAGCTTTAAGTTCAATAAAAATAATCAACGGCTAAGATTCCAGCTTCTGCTAAATGAAACAAAACATTTCTCATTGAAACAATTGGTTTAAACAGGTGAAACATTTACTCTTCGATCAATCCGTAAGCGCGCATTTTACGCCAAAGGGTCGTACGACCCATGCCTAATATTTCCGCCGCTTTCGACCGATTCCATTTCACGCGTTCCAGTGTTTGACGAATTAATTTGGCTTCAGAAGACTCCACAGGGAGAGGTTTATCTTTTTGAATTTTTTTGGGTTCAAAACAACATTCGGTCTGCAACCGCACATTGGGAGGTAACTTGGAAGCGTGAATGATGGAGCCCTTTGTGCGAGCAAAAGCATATTCAATGGTATTTTCTAATTCGCGTACGTTGCCCGGCCAGGAATAATTGATGAGCAAATCCATGGCTTCATCATCAATTTCTTTAATTTTTTTACCGGTTAACAAAGAAAATTTTTGAATGAAATAACGCACCAGATGCGGAATGTCGCACTTTCTTTCGCGCAGTGGCGGCACGTAAATGGGAATAACATTCAGGCGGTAGAATAAATCTTCACGGAAGCGACCGGCCAGCATCTCTTTGCGTACATCCTTGTTGGTGGCAGCAATAATGCGCACATCCACTTTACGCGTGATAGATTCTCCAACACGTTCAAAGGTGCCTTCCTGTAAAACACGTAAAAGCTGTACCTGCATTTGCAAAGGCATTTCGGCAATTTCATCCAAAAAGATGGTGCCCCCATCCGCTAATTCAAAGCGCCCGATTCGATCCTTTACCGCATCAGTAAAAGCTCCTTTTACATGTCCAAACAATTCACTGGCCAGCAAATCAGGTGGAAATACTGAGCAATTCACTTTTACAAAAGGCTTGTCTCTTCTTTTGCTGGTCTTTTGAATGGCATTGGCCACCAACTCCTTGCCGGTGCCCGATTCCCCTTGAATTAATACGCTGGAATCTGAATCAGCAACTTCTTCGATTAAATTGTAGATTTCCTGCATGGATTTATGCGTACCAATAATCCCATAGAAATTAGTACGGGAAATCAAGTTTTTATGGATTTCTTCCAGGTGGCTCATATCTCTAAAAATAATAACACCGCCTATCGGCTCCTGATGCTCGTCCTTTAAAACAGCGGAATTGAGTTTGACCTTGATCTTACGGCCGGAATGATGGGACATTTCGCTTTCAATATCAAAAACATTGGTTCCTTTTTCCAGTGCTTTTTGAATGGGACATTCATCGTAACAACGAGGAGTTCTAAATATATTTTTACAAAAGTCGCCTATAATTTTTTCTCGATTTAAACCCAGTATTTTCTCGGCTGCTCTATTTAAAGTTTGAATGCGAAAATCTTTGTCAACGGTAAAGAGTCCCTCACCCAGGGAGTCAAGAATTACATCGGTGAATTTCCCGTTTTGAATTCTGGTGGACATGTTTCACCCTTTTTGAAACAACTGAAAAGATTTGTTTCAAAAGTTAAACAATTTTAATAGTGATTACAAATAATTTTGAGAAATATTTCATTAAATGGATGGTTATGAGTTACTGATAACAAAAGCGTGGTTATTTGATTTTATTTAAGTACTCATACTTGTCTAAAATAATTTAAGGGTATAAGAGTATAAGAGTGTAAGAGTTAAGGGTTAGGGCATCACAATTTTTGAGTACATCGACTGCGTCGCTGCAAAAATTCAGTATTGGATTTATTTTGGGAAAAAGCGATGAGTTCCTTTTAATTTTTTGTAACCGGGAATGTGAAGGAGATTTAGTATTTAGAAATTCGTACTTCGAATTTCTAAACTTCGGGATGAGGCAAACAGGTCCTGCTTTGAATTGCTTAAAAACCCATCCCTTTAACTCCCTTCCTTTTGATCAAAGGGAAGGGAGAACCGGAGTGCTGGTTTGTAGAAATCGATCTTTAAAGAGTGGGCAATTTTCCCTTCCCTGCTGGCAGGAAAGAGTTACCGATGCATCAGCCAAGGTCGGGTTGGGTCAAAACTTAAATGTAGTTAAGGGTATAAGAGTTTAAGGGGTAAGGGGCCTTTAGAATGCATTGACTGTGTTGTTGCGATAAACTCAATATCGGATTTTTTGCACAATAGTAACTGACTGCTTTTAATTTCCCCGTAAGCTGGATTGTAGAAGGAGATTTCGTATTTTGAAATTCGAGCTTCGAATTTTTAATCTTCTGGATGGGTAAACATAACGGAGTTTAAATTAAAAATTGTACATGATCGGATTTATTTTGGACGGCAATGTGAGGCACTGTGATTTTAGTCCAAAGTTTTCTTCTACCCGTTGCTTTTCCCTGCCAGTCATAATTTTAGTGATTTTAGGCAGAAAATTCTGTATATTTTATGTTTAAATAAAAAACATTGCAAAAATAGGAGTTTGATTCATGACCCGGGAAATTCCAAAGGTTTATGATCCGAAAAAAGTTGAAACAAAATGGTACGACCACTGGCTAAAAAAACGATATTTTCATGCTGAAGTTAATCCGGATAAAAAACCGTTTACGATTGTAATTCCGCCGCCCAATGTGACCGCCAATTTGCACATGGGGCATGCTTTTAATAATACAATTCAAGATATTCTGATTCGTTACCACCGCAAGTTGGGCTACGAAACGCTCTGGCTGCCCGGCACCGATCATGCCGGCATTGCCACGCAAAGCGTGGTGGAACGGGAACTTTTAAAAGAAGGCAAGAGACGCTACGACCTGGGACGTGAAAAGTTTGTGGAAAAGGTCTGGGAGTGGAAAGAAAAGCACGGCTCAACCATCATCCACCAGTTAAAGATGATGGGCTGTTCCTGCGACTGGGAACGCGAACGCTTTACACTGGACGAAGGCCTTTCCAATGCCGTGCAGGAAGTCTTCATCCGCCTCTACAATAAAGGGCTGATCTACAAAGGTCTGCGCATTGTAAACTGGGACCCGGCTTCGGCCACGGCCCTGGCCGATGACGAAGTGGAACACAAAGAAGTGCAGGGTCACCTTTACCACATTCGTTACAAAATCAAAGATTCCGATGACTACATTGTGGTAGCTACCACGCGTCCCGAAACGCTGTTGGGCGACACGGCGGTGGCCATTGCTCCGGATGACCTAGAAAAGTACCACTTGCTGGGTAAAAAGATCATCATTCCCTTTGTTAACCGTGAAGTCGATCTGGTGGTTGATGAACATGTGGACAAAGAATTCGGTTCCGGTTTTGTGAAGGTTACACCGGCCCACGATCCCAATGACTTTGAAATCGGGCAACGCCACAATCTGCCCATGGTGCTGATGTTAGACAAGGACGGTAAAGTCTTGTACAGATGCCTGCAATTTAAAGATGGAGAATATGTTGAAGAATTACCAATCCCCGACTTTTTAGCCGGTAAGGATCGCTTTGAAGCCCGTAGGATCATTGTGGAAAAATTAAAGGAGATGGGCCAGCTTGAAAAAATTGAACCGCATGTGCATTCCGTTGGCCACAGTTATCGTTCCAAAGTGCCCATTGAGCCGTATCTTTCGGTGCAATGGTTCGTTAAGATGAAACCGCTGGCCAAAGAAGCCTTAAAAGTAGTTCGAGAAGGCAAGATTAAATTCCACCCAGAAGGTCGTTTCGAAAAGACTTACGAACACTGGATGATCAACATTCGCGACTGGTGCATTTCGCGTCAGTTGTGGTGGGGGCACCGCATTCCGGCCTGGTACAACGAAAAGGGTGAAGTCAAGGTTTGTAAGGAAGATCCTTCTACGCCGGAAGAAAAGTGGACCCAAGACCCGGATGTGTTGGACACCTGGTTTTCTTCGCAGTTGTGGCCTTTTTCCACACTGGGCTGGCCGGAAGACACGCCGGAACTCAAATATTTTTACCCGACCGATGTGCTGGTCACCGGCCCGGACATCATCTTCTTTTGGGTGGCCCGCATGATTATGGCCGGTCTGGAGTTCATGGGTGATATTCCCTTTAAACACGTCTATTTTAACGGCATCGTACGTGATGAACAGGGACGTAAAATGAGCAAATCGCTGGGCAACGGCATTGACCCGCTGGATATGATTGAACAATACAGCGCCGATGCCGTGCGTTTTACACTGATCATGCTCAGCTCCGAAGGTCAGGACATTAACTTAGGCGAACGCAGCTTTGAAATGGGACGCAACTTTTCCAATAAAATCTGGAATGCTTTCCGCTTCTTGGCCATGAATGCTGAACAGCAATGGGACACCGATTTCCAGAAATACGAAGACTATTTCACTCTTGAAGACCGTTGGATTTTAAGCCGTTTGCAGAGAGCCATTCAGAATACCACTCAGGGTATTGAAAATTTTAGGGTGAATGACTCCCTGAACGCCATCTACCACTTTTTCTGGGATGAATACTGCGACTGGTACCTGGAAATGATTAAACGTCGTCTGTACCATGCTGAAAAGGAAGAAGAAAAGAAAACAGCCCTGGCCATTGCCACTTACCTCATGAAGACATCCATGGAATTATTGCATCCTTTCATTCCTTTTATTACTGAAGAAATCTGGCAAAACTTACGCAAGGAAGGTGAAGAGAGCATTGTCATTTCGGCCTGGCCAGAAGTGAATGAACCATTAATCAACGAACAGGTAGAAGAAGACCTGCGCTTTGTGCAGGAAGCCATCGGCGCTATCCGCAATCTGCGGGCGGAAATGAATGTGGCTCCGGGGCAAAAAATCAATGTTTTTTATTTAGCCAGCCCGCAGCGCAGCGCTTTGATTGAAGCCAGCAAGCCCCATTTTCAAGCTCTGGCCAAAATTGAAACCATCAGTCCTTTGCCCGAACAGTTTGATCGCGCTGAAGCCGGCGTGGTGGTGGTTCAATCGACCGAGTTCTTCATCCCGCTGCGTGAAGCGCTTGATCTGGACAAAGAAAAAGAACGCCTGGAAAAAGAGATTAAACGTCTGGAAGGACTGGAAAAAGCCAGCCTGGCCAAGCTGAGCAATCAAAACTTTTTACAGAAAGCGCCACAAAAAGTGGTGCAGGCTGAGCGTGACAAATTAGCCAGTATTCAGGAAAATTTAACAAAAGTGAGAAAAAACTATGAAAAGTTATTTGGTGCCTAAAATCAGCGCTTTGCTTTGCCTTATGGCAATGTGGCTGATGGCGCAAAGCGATTTAGCCATTACGGTTACCAACCAGAATTTGGGCCTGGTGCACGAAATGCGCCAGATCGATCTAAAAAAAGGCTTGAACGATTACCTGTTAACCGATATCCCGCAACAGATCGACGCCACTTCAGTACTGATCGAAAGCCTGAAGAAATCCTTTCTGGTTTTGGAACAGAATTACGAATACGATTTGATTAATGTGGACAAGGTGCTTGCCAAATCGATTGATCAACAAATTTGGGTGGTTGATCCGGCTGTAGGTAAAATTTCTGGCACGTTGCTGGCCAGTAATGGCAGATATTTAATGCTGCTGGATGAACAGCAGCAACTGCAGATCATTCCGCGCAATGACAAGCAAAAAGTGCTTCTGAAAAATTACGCCAGCCAGCAGGATCAATTCATTACGCGGCCCACATTAGTCTGGAAAGTAAAAGCGGAAAAGAGCGGATCCCATGAGGTTGGTCTCACCTACTTAACTCGTGGCCTGAACTGGCATGCCGATTACGTTGGTAAATTGAATCCGGACGATAGTCAGCTACAATTAGCCTGCTGGGTTACCATTAACAACACCAGTGGCAAGGTTTACAAAAATGCCCGACTTAAACTGATGGCCGGCGAACTGAATCTGGTAAAAAAATCATTCAGAAGAACCGCTGTGCTTGAAGAATATATGGTAGCCAAAACAACCAGAAAGCCGCAGTTCGAAGAAAAGGCTTTTTTTGAGTACCATCTTTACACTTTGCAGCGCCGAACCACCCTGCTAAACAATCAAGTAAAACAAATTCAGCTTTTTCCGGAAACCGAAGTGACGGTTCAAAAAAAGTTTGTGGTAACTTCCTACGACCCGAATAAAGTTGCAGTGAAAATAGCCTTTAAAAACAGCAAACAAAACAATTTGGGCATTCCCTTTCCGGCCGGTAAAGCGCGCCTGTACAAAGAAGATCAGCAGGATCTGGAATTCATTGGTGAAGACTTGATTAAACACACGCCGAAAGATGAAGAAATTTTACTCAACGTTGGCAAAGCTTTTGACATTGTTTCCGAAAGAAATGTGCTCAAAAGGGAAAGACCTTCGAATCAAACAGAAAAACTGACGATTGAGTACAAAATCCGTAATCATAAAAAACAGGATGTTGTTGTTGAGGTAATTGAATATGTGCCGTCTTACCGAGAAGTGGAGTTACTGACTTCGTCTTTAAAACCGGTTGAAACCAAAGCCAACTATTTTAAGTTTCAGCTTAAGGTAAAAGCCAACGACGAAAGTCGTTTGCAGATGAAATATTTTTTACAATAGGTAATTGATGAAAAAGCAAACGAGTAATCTGTTCGACGCAGCAACGGAACCCAACTTACAGAAGCCGCTCGCCGAACGTGTGCGTCCGCAAAGCCTGGATGAAGTGGTTGGCCATCAAAAAGTTATTGGCCCTGATTCCACTTTGTGTAAACAGATTGCTGCCGGTTATTTACCATCGATTATCTTCTGGGGCCCGCCAGGCGTGGGCAAAACCACCCTGGCCCGTTTGCTGGCCAAAGAACTTGAGTACCGGTTTGTTTCCATCTCCGCCGTGACTTCCGGCGTGCGCGACGTAAAACAAATCATTGAGGAAGCCCGTTCCCAGAGACGGTACTACAACAAAGCCACTGTATTGTTCATCGATGAAATCCACCGCTTTAACAAAGCGCAGCAGGATGCCTTGCTGCACGCAGTGGAGGACGGGACGCTCATCTTAATGGGTGCCACCACAGAAAATCCATCGTTTGAAGTGATTGCGCCGTTACTTTCGCGTTGCCAGGTCATCCAACTGGGCGAACTTTCAGCCGATGAGTTAAAGATCATTGTCGAACGAGCCCTGAGTAAAGATGTTTTGCTCAGCCAGTACCAGATTGAATTGCCCGGTCTGGAAGCTTTGCTCGTTTTTGGGGCTGGCGATGCCCGTCGAACACTCAATCTGCTGGAAATGACTTTTCATCTGGCGCCCAAAGATGGCAACAAGGTGGTCATCACCGAAGAACTGGTTAAACAGGCGGTTGACCAGAGTCCGTTGTATTACGACAAGCAGGGCGATTACCATTACGATACCATTTCGGCATTCATCAAAAGTGTGCGGGGCAGCGACCCGGACGCGGCCATTTACTACTTGGCAGTCATGCTGGAATCGGGCGAAGACCCCACCTTCCTTGCCCGCCGCTTAATCATTTTAGCTTCCGAAGACATCGGTAATGCCGAGCCTTATGCCTTAATGCTGGCCAATGCAGCCTTTGAAGCCGTGAAAAACGTGGGCATGCCCGAAGCGCGCATTATTCTGGCGCAAGTGACCAGTTACCTGGCATCGGTGCCCAAAAGCAATGCCGCCTACTTGGCCATTAACAAAGCACAAGAACTGGTAAAAAGCAAAGGACCAAGACCCGTTCCGATTCATTTGCGCAATGCGCCCAGCGGACTGATGAAAGCCTTAAACTACGGAGCCGATTACAAATATCCGCATGATTTTCCCGAACATTTTGTAGAGCAGCAATATTTGCCAAAAGGTCTGGAAAACGAAATCTTTTACCAGCCCTCAGAAATTGGTCGCGAAGCCAAATTAAAGCAATATCTGGAACAACTTTGGCCCAAACGAAAAAGGAAAAAACGTTGATTAACTGGTTAAAAAGAATTTTATTTAAGAAGTACTTGAACTGGTATTTAAAACGCTTTAAAGCATCGGGTGAAAGTCTCGATTTCCAAATGGTTTTACAGAATTTAAAACATGTGTTGATCATTCTGCCCGATTACTGGGATTTAGAAGCCATTCAAAATATTTTCATTAAACCACTTTACCAGATTTTTGGTGAAAAAACAACCATTTCGACCTTTGAAAAGAAAACTTTGCGTAAGGAAGACAGCACCTGGTTGGGTTTGCCCAAAAAACAATACCTGCAATTTTTTCAGCAAGTGAAAATTGACATGATTGTAGATTTAAGCGACCCGGATGACCTGTTTTCCACCTATGTTTGCTCAAAGCTCAGTGCGCCCTTAAAAATAACTTTGCAGACTCATCCCTATGAGCAGGTGTACAATTTAAGCATCCGCGCCAAAACCGAAGATTTGCCACAACGCAGAATTGAAGTGGCTTTACAATACTTAGCCAAACTCAAAAATAGTTCTACCGTCCAAACCAATGGAAAGGTGCTAAAATGAAGTTGATTCGTTTTTTAATTTTACTCTTGTTGCCTGTTTTTCTAATTGCCCAGAATCAAGCCATTATTGAAGTAGGCAGTTTTAATATTGAATGGTTTCCCTGCAAAGAAGACGGACAGTTAATGCAAAAATACGGCATTAATCTTCGCAATCCGCCTCAGGGTAACTCAACGGACATCCCTGCATTGTTTAAGTTACTTAAAAAGTTAGACATTGAATTATTGGGCGTGGTGGAAATTGTTGACACCAAATTATTTGCCGAAAAAGCCAAAGAGTATTTAGGGCCTCAATACAAATTCATTTACGCCCCTTCCAAAAGTTCGCAAAAAGTCGGCTTTTTGTACGATTCTTCGGTGTTGGAATTAAAAGAGCCGCCACAGGTTTACATGGATGTGGCCCTCAATCCGGATTCTTGGTTGCGTCCGGCCCTGCGCGGTTACTTCAAATACAAACCCAATGGCTTTGATTTCCATGCCATTATTGTTCATTTAAAGGCCGCTCCCAGCGGCTGGAAAACGCGTAAAAAACAGTGGCAGGCCCTGGAAAAAATCATTACCAATCTGGAAAACAAATCGGGCGACAAAGACATCATTCTTATGGGCGACTTTAATAATGTTTCAAAATTGGGATTTAATGAATTTTTGCCGCGCATTAACAAGTGGCGTTTTTACTGGGCCACCCATGAATTGCTGGAAGATTCTCTGGTTACTAACTACTGGCAACCGGACTTCACCAAAGAGCACATTGAAGGTTCGCTCATCGACCAGATTTTTGTTTCGTCAGACGCAAAGTTTGAAATGGTACCAAACAGTGTTAAGGTAGGCGGCGTTTGCGCTGAAGGTAAAAAGTCTTACGAAGGGCCAGACCTGCCGGACTACTACGAAAAAATTTCGGATCATTGCCCGGTGTTTGTTTCTTTTAAAGCCGATGTGGACAACGACTAACCGGGAGACAAATCGTGGACCTGGGACTGAAAAATAAACGTGCCATTGTTTTAGCAGCCAGTAAAGGATTGGGAAAGGCCGCTGCCGAAAGCCTGGCCAAAGAAGGTTGTCAGCTGGCTATTTGTGCCCGCAATGAAGACCAATTAAATCAAGCTAAGCAGGCGCTGGAAGCTTTAGGTGTGCCGGTTTTTGCCCGGCCGGTTGATGTGGCTAATTCTGAAGCCCTGATACAGTTTCTGCAACAGAGCAACGAACAAATGGGCGGCGTTGACATTCTGGTAACCAATGCAGGCGGTCCGCCGGTTAAGTCTTTCGAAGAAACCAATGAAGAGGAATGGCACTACTGGTACGAAGTAACATTCATGAGCGTGGTGCATTCCATTAAAACGGTTTTACCTTACATGAAAGAGCAGAAATGGGGAAGAATTATTAACATTACCTCAATTTCAGTCAAAGCTCCGGTAGAACGATTAATCTACTCCAACTCTTTACGCCTGGCTGTTGTCGGTCTGGCCAAAACACTGTCCATCGAAGTCGGGCCATTTAACATTACGGTAAACAACGTGGCGCCAGGCTACCATTTAACCGATGGATTAGAACGGATTGTTAAAAAGCGAATGGAGGCAGGGGAACAACGGGAAGACGTTTTTGCTTCCTGGACACAAAAAATTCCGCTGCGGCGCATTGGGCAGCCGGCTGATCTGGCCAGCCTGATTACGTTTCTGGCTTCTGAACAGGCTTCTTACCTGACAGGGGCTACTATTCAGGTTGATGGAGGGCTTTACCCTGGTACCCTGTAAATTTTATTCGTCGATCAGATTCTTCAAAAATTTTTCTGAAATGGAAGAATGTTTAATTAAAGGTTTTAATCGTGTAAAGCCAAGATAGCGAATTAATGATGCCAGGGTTTTACGATAGATGATGTAGTCCATTACATAGTGCTGGCGATTGGTAAAATCGCGCATCCAGCGTTGTGCTTTCCCTGAAAAATCGTAGATTTTAAGGCCCCGGGCAAAAGCGTCTTCAATTTCAAATAAACGGAGCAGCAAACCCGGTGATTGGCGCTTAAATTTTTCATCATAGGCAATTTTGAACACATGCAAGCTGTTTTTTGTCTGAAAACAGAGCGATGCGGAGATTAATTGTTCATTTAATAACATTTTGTACATCACCAATTTCAGCGGTTTAGATTCCAGCTGTGAAAGATTTTTAAAAAGGGCCAGCAACCTTTCCCGATGTAACAACGAAGATTTGTTTTTGCCTTTCCAACCCACATTTTCCATTTCCACGAATTGGTTGAAATCTTTTTCCTCAATTGGCGAAGTTAAAACCTGATAGCGGACATTTCCCATTTTGTTCAGCTGTTTGCTTTTGCGTTTCACCTCATTGCGGAAGTGCTTTTTTCGGCTTTTGAAATAGCTTTCAAAATCCCCTTCCAAGAAGATGTAGGGAATTTTTAGCTGCGATTCCACAGAAAAGGGCCAGTGACGTTTTTTCAGAATCCTTTCCAAAAAGATTTCATCTGCATGGCTGGAGGCTAACCTTCGCAATGTCAGCAAATCCCAGTCGTGATGCTTTTCATAAAAATGGGTCAACAGTTCCAGCAATAGCTGAATATGATGTTCGTGCTTACAGATGATCAGCGTTTTAATTTGGTCTCTGGCTCCGGAAAAAGTGTACACCATGAGTTTTTTCCTGAACAAACTGGCCTGCGTTTTTACAAGAGGTACAATACCAATTACATTTTCTTCCTGATCCCTAAAAACAAAGATGTGAATTTTTTGAATTTTGGGTTGATTGACTTCCAGCCAGGCGCGGTGCCATTGAAACGTCATAGTGGGAAGATAATCGGGCATTGAGTCGATGAGTTGATTCCATTCCTGTTCTAAGGAATAAAAATCGTCCAATTTGGTAATAACAGTCGTTTTAATAATTTCCGGGAATTTTGACATGCTTGTCCTCAGATTTTTCTGAAATAAGAATCGGAAAAATCTATTAAATAATGAGCGTAAATTTATTATTGACTGAAAAATCGGCTAAAAGTGTAAACGTTGTAATTTGAATCATTTACAAATTGGATACGCTTTGATGAGCATTTGGCAGCGGTAATCGGGAAAAGATTTTTCGGAATGCCAAACTTGTTTTGCCATGCTAAAGCTTTTTTAGCGGGCTACCGTTTTAGTGAAATTTAACTGATTCTATTTGTTGCTTTGCCTGATCAACTGGCAGATATCATTAAAAATTCTGTCAAAACGTCTTGATGAAACATATTTCAATGGATAGTGTAAACCTTTTTCTCTTGCATTAAGGCTATTGTTAAACGTTTCAATAATTTGCTTTTTAGTCCATCTAAGCACTGCTATGTTAGGCATTAAAGTTCTTTTTTCAGACAAATAATAGAATTCACGGCTTGAAAAATCGAGTACTTTAATTTCAACCTGTTCAGTTGTTATACTTAGTTTAATACACGTTTTAGCAATTTTCCGGTAGCTAAAAGCTGAAAAAAGTTTTTCGCCCGCGATAATTATTACAGGAAGATTGGGTTTAGTTAAAACAAAGTAAAAGCCTAAATCGTCAATTGAACTTATTATTTCATACATATTTTAATCTCAACTTAATAAGATCATTTTTCTGATGCGCATCTGGTCTTCTGACATGAGACGCATAAAATAAATGCCTCTGGCTAACTGTTTTCCGTCCTGGCTTTCATCATTCCAGATGATCAGTTTGTAGACATTAAGATCAAATTGATTACTCAGTTTAAGTGTATTGGATTCGCTTAGAACAAGGTATCTTATTTTTTTCTTGTTTAAGATTTGCCGGAAATTTTCTTCGTAGTTATTGCCATCGTCATCATCCACCAGGAGAATTTCGGTATTTTCCGGTACTAAAATCGTCACATCGCGTCCCACTCCATAGCCGTATCCTTCGCCGTAAAAACCGGGATCATCCAGATTTTCAACGAAAACCTGCCCACTAAAAAAACCATAATCTCCACTTTGAGTAACGGCTGCAAAATGGAAAGAATCACCGGCTGCAAGGTAATAGGTTGTTGCCAATCAACATTATTTTCTGTCTCAAAAAAGTAATCCCGGTTATTGGTTGCCTGCACATTCCTGAATTTTAACTGAATATGAATCGTGGTATCATTTCGATTAAAAAGGTTAAACGAAAAACGAGTCAAAGCATTCGCTTTAGCAAATTTGAAAGAACTGTCTGCAAATTCGACGAAAAAAGGTGGGAAATTAATGTTGCTTTGCACTACTTCTTTGTTGTCATTCGATTGAAGCCAGGCCACAACGGCTAAATCGCCAATTTCCCAGTCACTTTTGGCCGCGGTAGAAAATTCAAAATCCAGCGTGTCCCCAACGGTTAAAGCCGGTATTGAGGTTCCGGTTGCATTCGGCAGCATTTTGCGCAATACTTCCGGGAAATTTTTTTCACCATTTGAACCGGGCGGCGATTGGTAGCTGACCATGCGTTGCGTTACAGCCACCCTTAAATAGAGATTTCCAGCCGTTACTTCCTGCAAAGGAATCAAACGCACTTTGGCCAACACCGAGGCGTCCACAATTTTGGAATGAACCAAAATTTTAAGCGGGGCAGGTTGTGCCAGCCTTTGTTCAAGATGGCGCACCATGGCATCGTAATCTGCAGGTACGCCTTCGGGGACGCTGTCAATCACATAAGTGGGAACACTTGTAATGCCGTAATAATTAATACGCTGACGACAATCGGTAGAAGCCGAAACATACATGGGATCGCTGCTGCCCGGCCGCCAGGCGTGGTAACGCACGGAGATCACGCCGCCAAAATGCGAAGCATAAAATTTTTGTAAGATTGGATTGTAGGTTGCACAGGGCGAACAACTGGCGTTGTTCGCTTCTTCAAGCGGCACAATGCGTTGCGTTTGCGCGTGTAAGATAAAGGCAAAAAAGAGAAAAACGATCAAATAAGGAAAGCCTTTTTTCATAGAAAAACCTCTGTTTGAAATGATTTTAAAAATCTAAAAAACTAAGGAATTATTTGCAATCGAAAAATTTGATTTTTAAGTCGGGGGGAATTAAATTTGCCTCTGCTCAATTGCCGGAGTGGTGGAATTGGCAGACGCGCTGGACTCAAAATCCAGTGCCCTTCGGGGCGTGTCGGTTCGAGTCCGACCTCCGGCACACAAAGCCTGACATTTGCCAGGCTTTTTTGTTTTTTGCCGCATGTGTATTCTTGAAGAGATAGTTTACGCTTGCGCTCTAGTTTGAGAATAAACGCCGATACCCGCCGAACAATAAAAGCGCTTTTGGTTTTAAGCTATGAATTTTCCATAACTGAATGTTGCCAACTCCAGGTTTCCTGTTTAAATGGTAAACTTAGGTTAAATTTGACTTAACCAGCTCAATTTTCCCGCTTTGATTAATTGGCAATTTAAAGTCACCTAAAGGTTTGATGGAACTGTTAAAAGCCGCCTGCCCGGTAAGCTTGTACTCCAGCGTTTCTGGATTTTTCAGCAAATTGTACAGGCTACGTCCTATTTCCAGAAAGTTTAAGTGGATTGGCAATTCAAGAACCTGTTTCCCTTTTTGCTGCAGATTTATTGTTTTTTTTAAATTGCCTTCCAGCCATTTTTGCCCGTTTACCACAAAATTGTATTGCAATTGTTTTAAATCTGCCGACCAGGCATTGGGGTTTTCAACCTCCAGCGCTAACTTAAGGTCGGCGCCGGTAAAGCTAATATTGGCCAGCTTTAATGATGCCACTTTAATTTTTGGCAATTTAACATTGGGCACACGATGCGTTGTCTGCACAGGAATGCGTATTTTCCCCAGTATCGGCACATCAAAAGAAAGACCGGATTTTAAGGTGTATTTAATGCTGTCTGCGTCTTTAAGGGCCTGAAAACTGTTGTAAAGTTGTTTAAAGGTCAGCGAGACCGGAATGTCAACCTGTGAACTTCCATTGGCTTCAATCTTAACTTCTTTGTTTTGTTGGCCCTTTAAAAAGATGTTGTTTTCGATCAGAAGCTCGTAATCAAAACCCGCCAGTTTAATGGCCACACTGTTTGGATTCTGGATGCCAATTTTAAAATGCAGATCGAGCCCGTTAAGGCTCAATCCGGTTAATTTCACATCCGTTACTTTTACAATGGGCTTTTGTACATTCATCTGCTGGATTAACGGTAGCAATTGTTGGCAGCTAACCCAAAAGGTGCTCACTACTAAAAGAGCTGCTGCACTACGTTTTTTCATTTTTTACCTCACGCCTGTGCCTGGTACAAATGGACATCGTGTTGCGGGAAGGGGATGGAAATACCCTGTTCGTCAAAGGTGAGTTTTACTTTTTCCTGCAAGTCAAAAAAGACGTTCCAGTAGTCTTCCTGTTTTACCCATACCTTCACGGCAAAGTTGACCGAGCTGTCAGCTAATTCGGCTAAAGCAACCATAGGCTCCGGATCTTTTAAAATCCGTTTATCCTGAGCCACCAGGTCGGTTAAAATCTGTTTTGCTTGCTTCAGATCGTCATCATAGCCAATGCCAAACGTCATGTCCACACGACGTGTAGGCTCAATCGAAAAATTGGTAATGCTGCCGTTGGAAAGCGCGGCATTGGGGATGAAAATGATCTTGTTGTCAAAAGTCTTTAAAATGGTATTAAAAATCTGGATTTGATCAACTTTTCCAACATAACCTTGAGCCTCAATTACATCGCCAACTTTAAATGGTTTTAAAAGTAGAATAAGTACGCCACCGGCAAAATTGGCCAAACTGCCCTGCAAAGCCAAACCAACCGCAAGGCCCATGGCGCCGACAATAGCAACAAATGACGTTGTGGCAATTCCCAGCATGGAAGCAATACTGATCAACAGTAAAATTTTTAAACCAATCGAAATAAGACTGGTTAGAAATTTCTGCAAAGAGACTTCAACTTTTGACTTCTCAAGCGCTCTGGTTACGCCCTTGCTAAGAGCCTTAATGACCCACAAACCGATTACAAGCACAATGAGTGCTAAGACGATTTGGGGCACAATCTTAAAGCCTAAATCAATGACTTTTTGAGTGTACAAATGCATGGTTTCCATTTTAACTCCTCCTCTAATGGGGTTAGAAATTCACGTGATAAAACTTATTTAAATTACAATAATTTCAAAATAATTTTTTGCGACTTATAAAGATGAACAAACAAGATAAAGATCGAAAACAATTCCAGATCAGCCTGAGGATTTCAGAAAATTTTCCTTGTCACTGATGTAGGAGGTAGAGTAACATGGTGTAAAAGTAAAAAATGACAAAGTTTTTAAATCTGGACAGGGGTAATTTGCCACTACAGCTTCCATATAGGTTTCAGCTAAACTTTCTGGATTTTTACCTTTAAAAAAATCGGAGGTTCTCCAATCCTGTTATTCCGCACTTGATTCGGATTCTAGTATTTACAACAACTTAGATATTCCCTCCTGTCAGGCTGTTGCAGATTATTTTTCATAGATTATCCAAATTTCGTATATTTTGAGCGACACATTGATCATCAATTAAGGAAGTTTTATGGGCTTTAAACCTTACAATCGTTCACAGATGAGCCTCCTTG
>JAGHBR010000176.1 GCA_021160885.1 Caldisericaceae bacterium | reverse complement strand
GTACCAGCGTTTTAATCATCTGAACCAGATGGAGCTTTTGCAGTTTTAAGACCAGACGCACCAGCGAGCCATTATGCCCCAAAGAGATGGAAGAGCCGCTGCCATAGGCGCCGTAAAATTCATTGTGTCCCATGTAAATCAGAATCAGGTCCGGTTGTTGCTCCAAAATTTCCGGCATCCAGTCGAGCACGGTAAAGCTGTTAATGGCCGAAAGACCCAGGTTAATTACCTCAAAATGCTGGTTGGGGTAGGACTCCGTCAGGAGAAACAAAAGCTGTTGCGGAAAGGGCACTGTCATGTCGTAGGGAAAACCGGCGGTTGTAGAACCGCCCAGACAAAAAATGCATATGGTGTTCGGCCATTTTTTAGCAGAAAAGGTCTGTGGGTAAAGCGTAGGAACGGGCATCAACTTTTTGTTAAAGTACCGTTCTCCGACGTAAGGGTTAATCGTAACAGTCTGTTTATTCCGGAAAAAAAGCGGGGGACAGGGAAAAAGATTAAAAATTCGCAGGAAGATTTCCAGCAAAACAAAAAATAAAAAGGGCAGTAGTAAAGTAAAAGCGAAGAACAGAAATTTTCTTTTTTTCATGAGCTAAATCTTACGTAAAGTATTTAACATTGCTGCCGGACAATTTATTAAAAAATTAAAGATTACACAATTCAGGCAATTTTAGCCACTATTTGGCTTCTCGCTAAATTTCGAAAGTCCATACGGCAAGGCAAGTATTTAGTCCTAAGCGATTTGGGACAAACATCTTTGCTTCGCTTGTAGATATTCTTTATTTTTAGCCTGTTGTTTACAAGTCCATTGAAACGGAAAGCGATGAAGGCGTATTTTATTTCAGATTTACATTTAGGCGCCCGGGAGATTGAAAATCCGGAACTGCAAAATCAAAAAGTGAATCAACTGTTCCAGTTGATGTTACAGGATGCCACGCATCTGTTTGTGGTTGGCGATTTTTTTGATTTCTGGTTTGAGTACAGAACGGTCATTCCCAAACAGTATTTTTCAACCTTAATCCTTTTGCAAAAGTTAAAGGAAAAAGGCGTTGAAATGCACTACCTGGCCGGTAATCACGATTTTGCCCTTGGTACTTTCTTTGATCGGAATTTGGGCATTAAAACGCACAGCGATGAAGCCGTTGTGGAACTGAATCAGAAAAAATTTTTTATTTTTCATGGAGATGGAGTTGATCCTGAGGACAAAGGTTACCGCTTTTTAAAGCGCATTTTACGCAATCCGTTTAATCAAAAATTATTTCGTCTCATCCATCCTGATTTTGGCATCCGTCTGGCTAAGCTGGTTTCCGGAACCAGTCGCAAGTACAATAAAATCGATCTAAAAAATCGATCCGAAGAGGCTTACAAGCAATTTGCTGAACAAAAATTTGCGGAAGGTTTCGACTACGTCATTATGGGGCACCGTCACAATCCATTGGTGCATCAGGTGGGGCAAAAAAAATACATTAATCTGGGCGACTGGATCATCAATTATAGTTATGCCGTGTTTGATGGTAATGATCTGGAATTAAAATTTTTCCGTTCTTGAATCGATCACCCAAAGACATAAAAACGTAACCAAATCTTTACTCATTTTTAAGAGATTTCGTTTCATTTTAAGAGAACAACTTTTTTGCTAACTGTAAAGTTTTCATTCTGTACTTTAACGAAATAAACTCCACTGGCAAAACGATTGGCCTGCCAGCTTAAAAAGTGTGTACCTGCCGAAAAGTGTTGATTTTGAGCCAGTGTTTCAATTAATTCTCCTGCAGCATTAAAAATTTGAATGGTTAAAGCCTGGTTTTGACTGGTAAAGGAAATTTTAAGCCGGGCGTTGAATGGATTGGGGAAGGCTTTAAGGTTGAAATTATCCGGAGTTGTTTTAACAATATGTTCAGGTATTGCAGTTGTAGAATCCAGGCCTGCGTAATCCAGCAAACTTGCTAAGCCCAGTTGCGTGACCAATTTTACCTGTTCAAAATTGACGGTTTCGGGTTTATCCTGAGTGGAATGATAATAAGGATTTGCCGTATAATTTGGGTAATCATCATTCCAGGGACGGTCATTTTCCATTAATAAAATGGCAGAGTAGCCGAAGTCCTGATAAGACTGGTGGTCGCTGTAAGGTACATTGACGGGCGTGCTGTTCATTTGTAAATCTGAAACAAATTGTGAACGGTTCTGGTAAATGGTTTCGGTCATCCAGAGGGATGCGTTATTCGAGATCACTTCACAATAATTTGTGTTTGGATTATACCCAATCATATCAAGAATTAAAGCCCCGTAAAGGTTAAGCTGCTTCTTTTTGCTCTGATCGGCATCCCACAGGCTACCTGCGTGGTGTACAGAGGGATTGACCGGGTGGTATTCTTCGGCGCCAAAAGCGATGAACTTGATGGTTCGTTCGGTGTTAATGTTATTATTCGGGTCAGAAATAATTCTGGCCATTTCCATGACTGCGGCCGTACCGGTGGCGTTGTCGTCTGCTCCCTGAGCTTTAATGGTTTGCCAGTCAGACTCCCAGTTACTTTCATGGCTGCCGCTGGCGTCGTAATGGCCGCCGCAAATGACAATTTCTTCCGGCTGTTGAAGTCCAAATTTGAAAGCCACGATATTCATAACCGGTTCTTTGTTGTAAGGAGCTTTTGCGCTGTAAATAAAAAAGGTGTCAATGGCTACCGAGTCAATGCCTGGCAGGGAGTGAAAATAGCTGGCTAAATAGTTTACCGCAAACTTGTTGCCAGGCGTGTAATTAACACGCGAAAAATATCCGCCGGCCTTTGCCAGAATATTTATGTGAGCCTGAAGGGAATCTCTGGAAACCTGATTTAAGAGTTCATTTTTGGATATTGTTTGGCTAAATCCAGCGGTTAACACAAGGAAGACAAAGGAAAGTAACAGAATAATATGTTTCATTTCAGAATCCAATCTAAAAAAAGAGCCACCGCAACGGGTGGCTCTCAGGTTTTACTGTTAAAGATCAAAGCCGACCGAAAAGCGGTGGATGCCGCTAAAGACGCCACGATCGGAAAAAGAGTAGTCGATTTGCCCCAGGCGACCGTCCAGCCAGGGGAATTTAACACCCAAGCCCAGGGTTAATCCGCCTTCGTCCAGATTGAAGCGGTAGCCGCTGCGTAAAAAGAACATCTTTTTAAAGTTGTACTCCAGGCCCAGGTTGTAAAATTCGATATTATTGTTGGAATGAACCATATCGCCGGCGATCAGAAGTTTTTGGCTTTCTAACTGGATGATGTTCATGCCAAAGCCAACTCTGAAATTAACGGGCAAAGAAAATTTGTCAAAGCGGACGGATTTGCCTTCCTTGTAAGAGCGTGGATTGCTGTAATCGATGTAAGCAAAATTGTAGCGTATTTCCGGTCCGAAATTGAGAATGGACATGCCTATTTTTAATCCGCGGAAGCCAGTATGATAAACGGTACCAACATCGAAGGCCCAGGTGGTGTAGCCATGAAAGTAGTAATATTCTCTGACGGATTTTAAGGTAACGCCGACGGCTAATTTATTGGTTAATTTTCTAGCGTAGGTCAGGCCAAAGGAATGATTACTCAGGCTGAATTTTTCTCCGGTGCCTTCCGGTTGCATTACAGTGGTAACGTCCATATCCGGCGTAAAAAGATAAACGCCGCTCAGGGCAATGGCGCCGGCTGAACCAAAGTTCCAGGCGAAGGAGAAACTGCCAAAGTTAATATCGGCCACCCACTGGTTGTAGCCTAAGAACATGCTTTTGCCGTTTACGCCCACAATGCCGGCCGGATTCCAGAAAACCGAGCTGGCGTCGAACACCAATGCTGTGTAAGCCTGGCCCATTCCCGTGCCCCGCGCGTCCTGGGCAATTTCCAGGAACTGTGCAACCGATGTACCGACCGGTGCAAATTCTTTAGCCATTACGGGACTTAATTGTAGCCCCATAATCAGCAATATGACAATCATGTATTTCCATTTCATTGATCTATCCCTCTACGTTACTTGTTAACGGATAATTACAAACTTGCCAGTCTTTTTCCCGGCAGAAGGCGATTCAACCACGTAGATGTAAATGCCAGGTGCGGCTTCCTGAAAATTGCGGGTTACCAAATCCCATTCAGCTACACTTTTAGCTCCGGTAACCGCAATGCCGCCTTCGATTTTCTGAGCCGTTTGGCCGGCCTTAACTTCAGCCACAAAATCCAGATCCAGAGTGTAGATTTTTACCGTTGCGTCGGCAGGCAAATTAATGAACTGCAAACGATGTTCCCAGGGAAAATCTTCACTGGGTTGCGGGTTGTTCCAGATGGCGCTGCCAATGTAAGGGTTGGGCACCACTTTTACGCGACTCAAATCGCTGGCAACTGCATTAGCCGGTACAATTTTGGTAGAAGTCTCTTTGGTAATGATGCCAAATGCCAGATTATTGCTTACGGTTTGAATGCGGT
Organism: Caldisericaceae bacterium; assembly: GCA_021160885.1. Lineage (GTDB taxonomy): Bacteria > Calditrichota > Calditrichia > Calditrichales > Calditrichaceae > Caldithrix. Next base: position 4,307 of record JAGHBR010000176.1, on the reverse strand, counting down.
ACTCATATTCAAAACCATTAATAATGCGATCGGTATCAACAAATTCATAAAAATTATCGTCTTTGGGTGAGGTCGGTGGCGGCCAGGGGCTCTGCCCGTCTTTCAGATATTCAGCAATTTGTGTCCATTCTTCAAATTCAGGCTGCCCCTTAATGCGTTTAAAAATTCGGTAACCATAAAAATCCGGATAGTTAATTGAATCTTCGGAAGCCTTGTCCCAAATTATTCTGAGGCCTACTGTTCGACCTTTTTCGTCGTATTTTTCTTTTACTACAAAATTGCTGGGCGCAGGCGCTACCTTGATTCGGTTTTTGTCATAATCAATATCAACCATGTACTGAGCAATTTGCATGATTTTGACCAATTTCATCAGACTGTAGACGCCCCCGCTGTCAGGATCAGAACCCACTCCCATGGCAGCCGTGACCACAACCGAATCGCCATATTTTAATGTATCCAGCGGGCCGAGCGTTAAAATAGCCCGATAGTCATTGGGAAAAGGCTTGCCGGTTTGCGGATGGACCAGAACACCGGAGGGACCATCGGCCTCAAATCCCTTGGGTTTCATCATACGGTCGTAAGCTTCTTGATCTGTATTCGGATCGTTGTAGATGTGATTTGTGTGGAAGGAGGTCGGTTTAAAAGTAGGCGGATCAGTTTTCAGGATTTTAAAACCAATATAGCCAGGGGATTGCAGTTTACCATCTACAGCTGGATTGCCGGTGTCGTCGTCTTCGCCGTTGTCGGCAGGCACGGTCGGGTTGTCGCCATCCCACATGAACATCAGCGTGCTGTCAGCCAGGTCATCGGTTAAAAATCCTCCGGCTACCTCCCGCCAGCCGGGAAATAAATCCAAAATTCCCCATGATGAATTAACACCCGCATGGTCATCCTGGTTGGTAAAAACTGATTCTGTGGGCCATTCTGGCTTTTTGGAAACATCGGCATCCAGGCGGTAAGTAAAGTAAAATTCCTCTAAATCACGCGGTGTGTCAGGATAACCATCTCCATCGGAGTCAATGCCGACGTTCTTGATGGTAAATTCGTAAATGATGAAATCGCCCCGCAAAGCGTCGCCCCATGCATAGGTGCGTTCAGTTACCTCAACGCCTAAGGGCACGTGGCCGGTAGCTAATGGCGATTTTACATCGTAATATTTGGTCCAGGTTTCCTGATCGGCACGTTTAGAATTAAGCGAGTCAATATGAACATAGTCGATCGGCGTCCATTCCAAATCTTCCGGCATGGTTACATGAACGACACCGTCAACTTTGGCTCCTACCCAAACAGAACCACGGTAGAGATAAGAATTACCGGAGCCGCCGGGGTAATCGCAGGACGGGGAACGATTCTGATAGGCGTCGTCACCGGCTTTACCAAAATTAGTGACCCTTGTCCATAAACGGCCAATTTTGTGCCATTTAAAATCGTTCTCCACAATCGGACCGTCTTCCTGTAACGAAGAAATTTTGGCTATTTTTTGCTGATTTTTCTTTGTATCAGCCGAATGGCCTGGTAAGGAAAAGACCAGCAGGAAGGCGGCGATCAGCAAAATTTGTAATAGGTTTTTCGATTTCATTTATTGCCTCCTAAACATAAGGTTCATTAAAAGAACAATTCAAACCCAAGACGAATGTAACGTCCAGGAGAATATGCCAGCGGACTACGTACATAAGTACCGTCTGCTTCGCGCCAGATGACCGAAGGATCTCCCTTGATTGTCGGATCATTAGGATCGCCCAATTCATAATATTGATTGTCGCCAATGAACTGGACATTATGTTTGTCGTAAACATTGAAGACGTCCAGAAATAAGCGCATGCCGTAGCGTTTGCTAAAACGTAACTCTTTGGTCAGCTTTAAATCCAGCTTATGAGTAGCCGGCATGCGTTTGTCGTTCACACGATCCGTGCCGTAAGAGGAGTAAGGCAGCCCGCTACCATATTTAAAAAGCATGTTCAGCATCCAGTTGCCAAACGGATGAAATGAACCAATGGCGCTTCCAAGATCGGCTGGTGTTCTAAAATTTAGAACCGCATTTACCGTGTGTGTTTGATCAAATGCTAAAAAGTTCATGCGTTTAACGGAATTCCAGGAATTAGCGCCGCCCGAAGCGCTGGAGCTGCGCCCTTTGGCTACCGAATAGGTGTAATTAATATTTCCGCCAAAGAATTTACCTACGCGCTTGGAAAAGGTAACTTCAAAGCCTTTAGAATTACCGTAATCAGCATTCATGTAAACATTTAGTTCCCGGTCGCCAACTGAACGGGCAACAAATTTGTAATAGTTCATTAAATTGGTAATGTCTTTGTAGTAGCCGGTTACAGTGATTTTGTAATCATTGCCAATTTGCTGTTCCACGCCTAATTCGTAGGCAACCGTTTTTTCCGGACTTAAATTAGGATTGCCCACATAATTGCCCACTTTGGTCAAACTCTGCAAATAATGATTGCGGTACAGGTAGTAACCGTCCGGACGTTGAAAATAATGTCCATAGGTAAAATGCAAAATACTCTTTTCCGTAATCGGATGCGAAATTCCAATGCGCGGGCTGAGCTGGTATTTCATGGATGCCTTTTTGGGATTTTGTAAAATCGGGATGCCATCAGCGCCAACCGAGGTAAAAGGATTGGCGTAATCGGCCGGGTAGTAAATGTCATCATAAATGCCATTGGGATCAAAGGCGTCAAAACGCAGGCCAACCAGGCCAATAATGCCTTCGTATTCGATTTTGTCCTGAATGTAGGCGCCAACATCCAGACTGTTCTGTGTCCAGATGTCGTAGCGATAAATACCAACGCCTAACGTCCAGCTGATGTTTTCGACTTTAGTCGTATGGTAATCAACCTGTATGCCACCCTTTAATAAATGATTTGGCGTGGCCTGGCTGACGATATCGGCCTTCAATGTTTGGGTCCATGATTTTTGATCGCGGTATCCGGGATCATCGCCACGCAACCACCAGAAATTGTCCTCCCGTTCCCTGTAAATGGGATGGGGCCCGGGTTTAGAAACATCCCATTGCAAATCTTCATCGCGGTTGCCATCGCCATCGCGGTCATCAACATCCAGGGTGGAATAGTGATAGTTGGAGTAAAATGAATTTAATCTTATTTCGTAAAAGGTTTTTGCGCCGAGTGAATGCGTCCAGTTCATGTAAAACAGATTGCTGGCCTGTTTACGGTGCCACAAATATTCCTGCATGCCGGCCATGTAATAGGTTTTGACTACACTGTAGGCAGTGGAATCAAAAAGCCCGCTTTCGTTTTTGATGTCTATTTTACCAAAAAGATTTTTGTCATTTACGTAGCGGTAAATTTCCAGAGTATCGCTGCCTGCACGTATGCCTTTGTAATAGGTGTCTTTCTGGTAATTGGGCCTTGGCCCATACTTAGAAGCAGGAAAGTAGAAATTGTCCCATTTATTGCGGTTGACCACTGCTCCCAGAGAAAGCTTCATGTTGGGTGAAAATCTAAAAGTCAATTTTCCCTGATAGTTCTGCTTAAAACCTTTTTCATTCATATAAAATCCCTGATTGCGATCCACAACCTGAGCAGACAAAGAAAAAGCGATCTTGTTGGAAAAGATTGGCCCATTCAAAGTACCTTCGTAGTAATTTTCGAGAGGTTGTAAAAGTTTGAAACGATAACCATGCTCCTTAAAAGAAGTAGTTGCTCCAAAGCCGGGTTTGGAAGAAAAGCGCAAGCGACCGGTAAAACGGCTGCCACCTTCCTTTAAGGCCAAATTAAGAATGCCGGATTGCACATTTCCATATTCTGCGCTAAAGCCGCCTAAGGAAACTTCCATTTGTTCAATACCTAACTTAGGCACATCGCTGGTAAAACCTCCAAAGCTGCCGGAATAGGTCCCTGCCGGATCACGGACCGGTATGCCATCAATTAAAACCAGTACTTCGCCAGAGCGCCCTCCTCTAAAATGGGTGCCCACAACCCCCGGTTGAAAACGCGCCACTTCCTGAAAAGAGGTAATCGGCTGCAATTCCATATCCCGAGAAGAGACTAAATGACGTGTTGAAATAGCGTCCTTGCGAATCATGGGTTTTTCGGCAATCACGGTAATTGCTTCTGCGGTTTCAAGAGTGGTTTCTTCCATTTTTAAATCAATGCGTGTGGTCAAATCAACATTTACTACTACGTCGTTTACGATAACATTTTTGTAACCAACAAAAGAGGCTTCTAAGGTGTAAGTGCCGGGAGGGACATTTAAAATGACATAATAACCTTCAATATCAGTAGCTGCCCCCATTGAAGTCCCTTTTAAAACGACGTTTACGCCAGGTAAGGGTT
>JAGHBR010000234.1 GCA_021160885.1 Caldisericaceae bacterium | reverse complement strand
ATTAATTTTTTGAAAAGGTAAGTTAAATTAATATTGATTAATATTCAAATGGAATACCTGATTTCAGTTCAATATTTTTAATTCTTCGATCAACGGCGTCCAAAATTTGTTCAATGGGCATATTGTATTGATGTAAATTTAAGCGTTCCGAGATTGAATTGTGTGCCTCTTTTAATTTTTGAATGGCCGTCCGGTATTCATGCGAAATTTTTTGTAATTCTTTTACTACCGGTGGTTCAGGAATTTTCATTTCAATGGAATTTAATTCGTTCTTAATAGCTACAAATTTATCCAGATAGGTTTCAAGATCGGGCCGGTTAATATCAATAAGATGTTGATATTTTTTACGAAAGTTTTCTAATTGGTCTCTAAAAGAAGGTTGTGCAAGGTTTTCTTTTAACTGAGCTTCTTTTTGTTTTAATTTTCGATAGGTGGCTTTTAATTCTTTGTATTTGAGCAGTCTATCTTTATGGATTTGAAAATGCTTGTCATCTTTCAGAAAGTACCATTTTTTCTGCAATTGATGCTGTTCATTCTTTAAATCATTTACTTTCTTGACCAGAATATCGCGGTCTTCCTGAAGATTTAAAAGTTTATCGCCAATTTTAGAGTGATAATGTCCGAACAGGAATAAAAAGATCAAAGAGAAGAAAAAGGCCTCGGGGATAATTAACAGCCATGAATTGAAGGCAATATAGGACAAAATAAAAGCTAACGGCGAAATGACCCCCACAAAAAAGTATTTAACATTTTTCCAGGTTTTATATTTAACTTCCTGTAATTGAATTTCTCTGTCCAATGATTCGATGCGTTTTTTTAGCTTTTCGATTTTTTCAACATTTTCGTGGTAAATTTTGATGTCACGTTCTGCTTCAGGGGGCAGTTGTTCGTATTCTGACAGATCTATTTTCAATGTTTGTTCAATTACTTCTAATTGGTTATCAATGTCTTTTAATTCATTTTCATTTTGTTTTTTCAGTTGTTCCAGACTTTTCCAGAGTAAAACCTCTGCTCGCAATAAAATAGGATTTTGATCTTTAATGGCCTGGTAGGAGTCTTCTAAATTTTTATGTACCTGGTCTTTATGCAAATGTTTCTGGCGAATTTTCTGAATTAAATGATTAAGTTTATTTAAATCTTCAATTAATTCCGTACGGAGGCTATTTACTTTTTGCAAAACGAGTAAAAACTCTTTAAACCGCATCAACTGTTGAATATCGTTTGTGTCAAATTTACCTGGTAAAATTTCACTGGCCACAGACTCTGCTTGGTTTAGCAAAGCGCGGGTTTTATTTAGTTTAAAACTCGGGGAAAAAAGTAAATACAAAGATGCTAAAAGCTCGCCCAAAGATTTCCCTTCGCTGATTTCATCTTCAAGCACTTCCAAATAAATGGATTTGTCGACAATCGGAAAAATTGAACGAAGCATATCAAGGTAGGGCCTGGAAAAACCATTGTCCACAATATCCTTACCTTGAAAAATAGGACGGCTGGATTGAGGATCGGTTAACAAACAGGCAATAACATCGGTTTCAAAGTCTCTTTCAATCAACAACACTTTTTGATCAAGAACTAAAGAAACCAGGCCGGTAAACGTTTGATTAACTTTAGGATCGCCACGGAAGGCTAATTTTTCTTCGGCGTTTAAACCAAAAATAATACCCAGAATGGCCTGAATAAAAAATTGATTGTTTTCTGAATCAGATTCAAAAACAAGGTTTTGGTGCTCATCTAAAAAATTAATAGTGGTATTTTGATCAAATCCTTTGAACCCCGAAAGTTGTAGAGATTGAATTCGCATGACCGATTTCTCTCCAATTCATCCTTAAATTTTTGTGAAAGAGTGACTCTAATTTACAAAATTTGGGCGTCAATCCATAATTTAAATTTATTATTTGTTACTGATTTACGCCAGCATTAGTTATTTCTTTACTCATAGGCAGACGTTTTATTACCAGAATTAGCTAATACTGTAAAACTATATCCGCCCAAAAATAAAAATTCAGATCAATCACTTCTGTTAAAGTTAATTTTTCAATAGTCGTTTACTACTATTCGGATTTTATTTAATATTATTTAAAATAATTGAATGATCAGAAAAATGTTTGTTCTAAATCACTATTTTTTAAGAACTGAAAATTACAAAATACAAAAGCAGCTAAGTCGCAGATAAAAATTGACCGGAGAAATACGCCTTTCTCTCAAAGAATGTAGAATTTTGAGTGTTAAATTTTGAATGAGTTTCTTTTGTAAATTATCAAGCCACTGGCGAACTAATCCATTCAAATATTAAACCATTTAATCATTCAACATTATTATGAGGTGGAATAAAAAGGCTTTTCCTTCAGAACAAAAATTTTTTCACGCTAAAAGAGTAATTTTTTTGAAAAATTACTCTAAATAAAGAAAAAAAGCGGGAATATCTTGTTTAATAATTTGCGAATTCAAGTTTAGAATTTTAAATTAAGTTTGTGAAAAAATAGAAGATATTAAATTTAAATACGTTTTAAGCAAAAGTCGAATCAAGGAAACGGGGTTTATCATGTCTTTATTTCCTAAACGAACAGCGATATTAGTGGGCGGTGGTCCGGCCCCTGGTATTAATAGTGTAATTGGCGCGGCCACCATCAGAGCAATTCTTTACGGCTCTGAAGTGATTGGTATTCAGGATGGCTTTAAATGGATTATGCGGGGTGATATTTCGCATGTTATCCCTTTAACAATTGAATCTGTAAGTAGGATTCATTTTCGTGGTGGGTCACACATTGGAATCTCTCGTGACAACCCAACTAAAGATAAAAAGCTATTAGAGAATACGGTCTCTTCATTATTGCGTTTGAATGTGGATAAGTTAATTACGATTGGTGGTGACGATACGGCATATTCGGCTTTCAGAGTTGAACAGGTGGCCAATGGCAGAGTCCGAGTGGCCCATGTACCTAAAACGATTGATAATGATCTGGACCTGCCCGGTACGATCAGTACGTTTGGCTTCCAGACGGCGCGGCACTTAGGAGTTGAAATTGTAAAAAACATTATGACCGATGCCAAAACAACATCACGTTGGTATTTTGTGGTGACCATGGGGCGCAAGGCAGGACATCTGGCCCTAGGTGTTGGTAAAGCCTGCGGCGCAACCTTAACTCTGATTCCCGAAGAATTCGGCAACCAAAAAATTAAATTAAAACGTATTGTCGATATTTTAGTTGGCGCAATCATCAAACGATTGAGCTACGGCCGACAGGACGGAGTAGCCATCTTAGCCGAAGGTCTGTTGGAAAAACTTGATCCGAATGATTTTGAATTGCTGATGAATGTGGAAAAAGATGCCCATGATAATATTCGTTTGGCCGAAATTAGTTTTGGTGAAATCTTAAAACGCAGAGTACAGGATCGTCTGGCTGAGTTTGGCATTAAAACCACTATTGTGGCTAAAAACATTGGTTACGAATTGCGTTGTGCAGACCCAATCCCTTTTGATATGGAATATTGCCGGGACTTAGGTTTTATGGCGGCAAAGTTCTTGTTTGATGGTGGCTCGGGCGCCTTAATCTCCATTCAGGATGGACGTTTTGTGCCCATGATGTTGAAAGATAAAATTGATCCCAAAACCAAACGTATGAAAATCCGTATGGTGGACATTAAATCAGAGTATTACCATGTGGCCTATCGTTACATGATTCGCCTGAAAGCCGAGGATTTTCATGATCCACATGAACTTGCCAAATACGCCGCCACGGCCGGAGTAAGCCTCGATGAATTCCGTAAACAGTTTGAATATTTGGTGGCTAATAGTGAAGTGGAACACATTGGCGACGATGGGATTGCTCATGAAAAGATTACTTCTAGCCCTGCAAAAAAGAAAGCTAAAGAATAATATATATTAGCAAAAATTTTCATTTTGCTAAAGCAGCAAGAAGGCAAGTAAAATTTGGGTATTGACCCGTCTGGAAGGAGCAGCCGGACGGGTTTTTATTTATTTTAAAATAGAAATTTTCTTGCTCATGGGGTCTGGTGCCTTAGTGAGAGAAAAAGCTAATGGACAAGGCATTTTCTTAATTTTGAATTTTGAGTGTTGAATTTTGAATGCACATCTTCAAATAATCTCCAATTGAACCATTCAACTAATTGTCACATAGCACAAGGTTGTTAACACATTTTAATTATACAAAGTCTAGCACCACGTTGTTAACAGATATCTAAGTACCACCCCATGGGGTGGTCGAAATTTTTAATGTTAAAAAATAGCACCACAT
>JAGHBR010000426.1 GCA_021160885.1 Caldisericaceae bacterium | reverse complement strand
TCCAGTGTTTTTATATCTTTAAAATATCTCCAGTGAACCACTATTTTATCCGGACCATTTTTTAATAAACGAACATAATTATATTTAAACTCATAATCAGGATCACGACCAGGAAATAAGTCATCTATTGTTTGTACAACCTTAGGTGTCCGCCATCTTGGTAAATAGCCGGTTTGACGTGTAAATTCTAACTGTTTACCTTTTCCCAATACGACAATAATGTCAGCATATTTTCCCATATAATCCGTAGCAGAATGGCGTACTTTGGTGTAATAAGCATAAAAATTATTTTGTGCTTCTCCAATTTTAATGATGCTAAAAATCAAAAAAATAATTGTAAATAAAATATTATGCTTTCTCATAAAAATTCCTCCGATTATTTTTAAATACTTAAATTAAAATTAACTATTATTTCTATCACAATTGATCAGTATTTTCAAAGGTGACGACTGTGGCCTTCGCGCTGGTATTTTTCTAATAATTTTTTCAAACGCTTCACGATTTCTGGATGTTTATCCCACAAATCATGTCGTTCAGCTGGATCATCTTTAAGATTGTAAAGTTGCACGATACTGTCTGATTGGGGGCCTTTATCATAACCTGCACCTTTTGTTCCAATAATTAGCTTCCAGGGGCCCTGCCGAATGGCAAAAACGCCTGCGCCAGAGTGATGCACAATAGCCTCCCGAATGGGGTGATTTAACTTTTCTCCCATAAGCGCCGGTAAAATATTATAACTATCTTCCCCGGCATTGTCAGGTAATTTTTCACCGATAATCGCTGCACAGGTAGCCATTAAATCAGTTAAGCAAATAGTTTCATTACTAATTGAACCCGGTCTGATTTTGCCTGGCCAACGAGCTATAAACGGCACCCGATGTCCGCCTTCCCAGATACCACCTTTAAAACCGCGCCAATTGCCTGTTGATTTATGCCCATTCACACCTTCACGAGGACCATTGTCGCTGGTAATAATTAATAATGTGTTTTCTTTTAAATTTAATCTTTTAAGGGTCTGATCAATCTGCCCGACAATCCAATCGAACAAAACAACCTGATCGCCTCTGGGTCCTGCTTTACTTTTTCCTTTTACAAAATCCGGGGGCAACCACGGGATATGAGGGACCGAAGTCGGAAAGTAAAGAAAGAAAGGTTTGTCCGGCTGCCTTTTAACATGATTTTCGATGAATTTAATTGCTTTTTTTGTAAAAGTAGTATCGGCCTCTTCATGCTTCCATCCAGGAACCATCAGGAGTGTTCGGCCTTCATTGGCCGTATCTATTGGAGAAATCATGTTAGGGATTCCCACAGTATGATCATTTTCAATAAAACATAAAGGCGGATCATCGGTTGTACATCCGGCAGTACCAAAAAAGTAATCAAAACCCAAGGCATTAGGGCCACTTTTTATAGGTTTAGTAAAATCAATATTCATCTGATCATAAGGTTCAGTTGGTTCAGGCTGTTTTCCACCTTTTGTAGCCCACTTTAACCCTAAATGCCATTTGCCAATGCAGGCAGTTTCATATCCATATTTTTTTAATAAGGAGGCTACTGTCAGGCGTTCTGGTTCTATTAAAGGTTGGTTATATCCACCAAACACTCCACTCTTCAACCAGGTTCGCCAGCAATATCTGCCTGTTAATACTCCATATCGGGTAGGTGTGCAAACTGCCGAAGGAGTATGAGCGTCAGTAAAGCGAACACCCTCTTTCGCTATTCGGTTCATATTTGGGGTTGGAATTTTTGATTCAGGATTGTAACAACCAACATCTCCATAGCCCATGTCATCAGCCATAATAAAGATGATGTTGGGCAGATTTTCTTCATAAATCCTATTACAACGAATGTTAAATGGAAAAACTAATGAAGCAATCCCTGCGCTGCTTAATTTTAAAAACGTTCTTCTATTTATTTGATTCATATTTTCTGCCCTTTTAGCTCCAAAACAATCACCAATATTTTTGACGCAAGGCCATTAAATCTGGATATTTTTCATCCTTATCATCATATTTTTCTTTTAGTTTTAATAATTCATTTTTGAGTTGTTTTACAATGTCCTGATAAGCCGGATCATTGTATACATTATTCATTTCATGAGGATCTTTTTCCAAATCAAATAATTCCCATTCTGGTGGTGTAGGTTCCGGTACGGCGCCAGTTGCATCTAAAGGTAGTCCATAATAAAATATCAATTTATAATGTTGCGTTCTAATGCCATAATGGGCTGCAACATCAAAATGTGGCCTATGCATCCAATACCTGTAATACATGGATGTACGCCAATTATGCGGCGTTCTTCCCTGTAACAAGGGTCTCAAACTTCGACCCTGCATTTCATCTGGAATGGGAACACCCGCATAATCTAAAAACGTTTCGGCAAAATCAATATTCAGAACAATATCATTATTAACACTACCGGATCTAATTTCTTTTGGATACCGTACGAGCAACGGTGTACGAATGGATTCTTCGTACATAAATCTTTTATCAAATAAGCCATGCTCTCCAAGGAACACGCCCTGATCAGAAGTGTAAACTACAATAGTATTTTCCGTAAGATCAGAGTGATCCAGATAATCGAGAACACGGCCAACATTTTCATCAATCGAAGCAATACAACGTAAATAGGCTTTGATAAAAGTCTGATAAACCTGTCGCTTTTGTTCACGAGGCGGCAATTTACTGAATTGCGACTTAACGTCATCGAATTGATTCCCCTGAGTCTCATGCAAAAGTAGGGTTTCTTCCAGGCCGATTTTCTGTGTAGTCCGTTTTATTGCCTCGCCTCGATTTTGATAATCATCAAAGAGATTATCAGGTTCTGGAATATCTACGTTTTCATACAAATGAGCATGTTTTTTGTCATATTCCCACATATCATGCGGCGCTTTGTGATGTAACAGCAAACAAAATGGTTTATTTCGCGGACGATTTTTCAAATAGTTCAGAGCAATATCCGTAATCACATCTGTGACATAACCTTTGTATTGTTTGCCTCCTTCTCCGCCATCCTGCCAGGGATCGCCCTTTTCCTTTAAATAAGGATCGAAATAATCTCCCTGTCCTGGTAGAACATTGTAATAATCAAAACCGGTTGGTTCGGTTTTTAGATGCCATTTTCCAATAACTGCTGTATGATAACCTGCTTTTTGCAGTAATTTGGGAAAAGTAAGCTGGCTGTTATCAAAAACATCATCTAAAGTGCGACAACCATTTTTATGCGAATATTTTCCGGTAAGAATACAGGCCCGACTTGGTGTACAGATTGAATTTGTCACAAAACAATTTTTAAACAACATTCCCTCTTTGGCCAGACGATCAATATTTGGTGTACGCAGCACAGAAGAAAGGAATCCTTTGTAGGCACTAATAGCCGGAGCGGCATGGTCATCGGACATGATAAATAAAATGTTCGGAGTCTTTTTAGGTGATGATGTTTTGCACGAATCAATTATAAAAGGGGACGTACCTAAAGCCGCTGCAATTCCCAAAGTTTTACAGAATTCACGGCGTTTCATTTTGCCTCCCAAATAAACATTAATTAAACTTTCTATAATTTATGTTTTCGAGATATATTTTCAGGATAAATTAACTAATGAAAAATTTCAAAATTAATTGGCTTGGTAGTTTTTTTCTTAACCCAGACAATTAAAGTGTACGTTCCTTCGGTATCTCTAATGATTCCCTGACGAAAATCTTTTCCGGACGGTTTCGGTACGTTATCGATTTTTAAATAGGCTTTTTCTTTATTGTTCCAATGTTTGACTACAAAACATGGATTGACTACAGGATTCGACTTGGAAGCACTTAGAGTTAGATTTATTTTGTTTGCTGTAGCCTGCATTACATAGGCGCGCTGGGCAGGATCATAACTACAATTCGTACAGCCCGAACTTGACTTAACCTTGGGAGCATTTAACCAGGAACGAGCCAGCATGACAAGTTCGTCCTTATCGGCCTTAGACATTCCTTCCATCAAAATCTTTTCTTGATAGGGTCTGGGGCCAAAATCTTCAGCATAAGTTGGTAAATATAAATGTGTTAAAGAACTATGAGCGGTTCTGTCTGGAAAGCTGGCATAACGTCCATCGGAAGGCATCTGCGCCACAGGCCAGTGATTCCAAGTAGGGAATACCGCATAAGAAGTCAGTTTCCCACCGTAAACATTCGAGCCAATAAACTTTCCAATAGTCACTGGATCATATTCGCCAGTATAATTAATGTATTGAATACATTTATCTTTTGGTTTGTCAACATTAGGCGGAGGTCCTTGAATCCAATTATATTTTACAGCTTTTCCGTTGAGATTGATCATCATTAGAGTATTTTTTTTCATGATAATTTGCTCTGGATGCTGATCAGGGCCAAATATTCCCATCGATTCATGCCATTGGTGATTTCGTTCGCCGTTTGTCCACAGGTGCATTTTTTTCACTGCCCAACCATCAGGATAAATGTAAAAATACCAGTCTGACCAGTCTCCCCAGCCGGTATCCTCATTATAATTAGCAATAACATGAAGAACATCGACCAAAGGATATCGCCAATGGATCACAACACGGGCAGCTGTATTCTCGATTATTCGGACATGATTTGAATAACACTCTTTATCAGACATCGGTTCCTGGCATCCTTTGCCACCTGATTTATTCCAGGTTTCATTAAATTCATTACTGTACCACTGTCCTTTTTCGTTTACGATCATGGGGATAAAACCGGTACCCCGCCAAAAAATAAACTTAGTAGGCAATTCATCAAATTCAACAACCACATCAGGATGCTCGCTGACACGCCATAAATTATCCCAGATATCATAAAATTTTAAATGAGTGTAATAGGCTCCAAATTTCCCTCTTGATTCACCTTCGGGAAGCATTCTTTTATCCATTTGGGGATTCTTTAAATCTACAAGAGATGGTTTGAAATTTTCGAATGACTGTTTAATTTGATTTGCAGTTAAAGCCTTATCATAAATACGAATTTCATCTAATAGCCCATCTATGGAGAAGGTATCTACAAATGTCGTATTCATATGAACCGGGTCTACCGGTCTTCTTGGTTTACCCTGTCCGATTTTAATGTCCTTCAGTGACATTACTATATCACTTTTAGCAACCTGTTTTTCGCCGGCAGGCTTACCATTTACATAAATTTTTATTTTGCCTGAATTTTTATCAAAAGTAGCAGCAATATGGTACCACCTTCTCCGTTCAAGATGTAAATTGGAGGTCAATTCTTCCCAATTATCGCCTACTTTAATTTTAAAACAAGGGTAGCCATGTCCATCAATCCCCAGAAAATAACCAGTATCGTTCTCTTTTTTCAAAACAATTTTGAAATGCGCCTTTTTTGGGTTTTCTCCCTTCCCCTCTTCTTTAACGCGTTCAATCTCCTCCGGCACATCATCGCATTGCTGAATGATCGGCGCCCAGCTCCAGGGATATGCACCTATGGCAATCCAGCCTTCCAATGTAATAGCTGATGAAACTTTGGGCGCTTTTGCGCCTGGAAAATTAATTACTGAAGTATATCCATCAAATT
>JAGHBR010000044.1 GCA_021160885.1 Caldisericaceae bacterium | reverse complement strand
CCACACGCTGTGTGCGATTGCTTTTGGGGAGCTGGGGGTGACCTTAGAGGATTAAAAACCATTAATTACCAGATTCCGCAAACTGGGGTGATTTTTCGATTCAGCAAGAAGGGCAAGGCTGCTGTTTAGAACGTCAAAAAGCTATACACAAAAAGAACAAACACCGGTAATATGCGGCTTTATTTGTAAATAGAGCTGATGCAGCTTATGATCTTCTTTTTCCAACTCGCCAATCCATTTGGTGCCGGCCCCTTCAAAAATGGCGATGGCAATTTTGTCTATGATTAAACTCCTTTCGTTTTCAAAAGGTTAGACGGAAGGGGAAAACGAGCATGCCAATCACTTTAATGGTAAACCTATGAATTGCTTGCAAAAAGAAAATCTCCAAATTTAGCAAAATCATTTTTCCAGGCTACTTTTAATTGAAAAAAGCGATGCCCGGGAGACAAGTAATCTTTGCATTTAAAAGTATACATTCGACAGTAAAACTATTAAACATATCAACCAATAAACCGTTTAACTTTTTCACCATCAGACCATTCTTTAAGGAACTCGCCTGATGGATTTATTTACTCCCAGAACAAATTGCCAGTATTGCCAGTGTTCAATAGGTTGGATTAGATTTTCCTGTTCGTAACCGAAACGAAAAAATAATTCGGAATTAATAGCCAAATCATGACTGAGTTTTATTTGCAAATGGTTAGTCGTGTTAATGGGCTGGTAGGAAAGCACATTGATGTTTGCATTGCTAAAAGAGGCAAGATTATTGTATTCGGCAAAGATCAGCAAAGCCCATTTGGGCCTTAGCCAGAAAGCCAGCAACAAATCAAGCTGCTGCTCTGACTTTAGTGCTGTAAAGCCGTTTTTGTTGTGCCAAAGCATTTTAAAATCCAGACTGAATAAAAATTTTTTGTTGTGTTCCAGACGCAAAGCCAGACCTTTTCGTTGCCCCCGATCGTTATTTGCCTGGTGATAGCGTGGTTCAATTTTGTATTGCTCAAAGTACAAATTGGGGTAAATGGTAATCCATGGCAGAAACTTCCCGAAGCCCAGGCGAACAATATTTGAATTAAGCGTTTGACGATCAAATTGTTGGGTGTCCCGGTACCAGAGAATGATTTGTCCCTGCCAGAGGAAATCGGCCTTTTGCCAGTAATTGAGATTAAGAACCAGATCGCTGCTTTGCCAGTCGTAGCTTTGAGATTCTATTTTAAAGGATTGGTAGCGGCTACGGAAGTGGATTCCCCAAAACCAGTTTTTAAACTGAGAATTGAGCGCAAACTGCCCGTTTAATCGTTGACTAAAGGTGCTGCCTGGCAAAGTGAATATTTCCGGTTGGTAAAGAACAGACCATTTGAAACTGATATTTTGTTTTTTAAGGTTTTGACCAATTTGTAGTTTTGTCCTGGCTAGCAGGTGCAAATTTTGCCTTTTAAAGCGGGCCATGCCGCCTTCCAACTGGAGCACACCATAAAATTGTGCTTTTAACGGGAGTACAAAAATTAATATAGAAAAAAGCCAGCACTGAATTAAGATTTGCCTGGATTTTAAACGCATGTGCTTTAATGTTCAAGTTTGTTTTGAATGATTTGTTTGTAAGATTCTAACATCTGATTGGCCCGTTCAATGCTTTTTAAGACTGAGTCGATGGGCACAGAATTTTGGCCTTTCAAAGTCTGGTTAATTAGCTGGTCGATTTGCGGGAGATCCACCACGGCAATCGGTTGTTCGGTTTGAAGCGAAGTAGATGTTTGAGAATAGGATTCGTCTCTGGAAACACCGGTTGGTCTAATACCGGTCTGTTGCTTTTGTTTAAAGGGAACTGAGGAACTGAGTCGGGTATTGTCAATTTCATTGACAAAGGAGCTGGCCTTTTGCCGTAGGCGAACCATCTGCACCAACTCATGGTGTTTGAGAGTCAGCTTTTGTTGTTGTTCACCTATTTCTTTAAGTAGATTCTGCAGGTAATCGATTAAAATTGTTTTTTTTGAAGGGTCTGTAACACGATTTAAATCCAGTGCCTCAATTACTTGCATATTAAGAGAAAATTTTTCCAGTTCAGGAGAAACTTGCAGGCGCTTTTCATTAAGTATTCGCATCTGGTTTAACAGGTTTTTGCGTTTTGTCTGATCAGACTCCTGGCGGATGAGGTTTTGTAAAGAATCAAGTTGTTGTGTGTATTGCCTGTACAGAATCTGGTTGGTGGCTGACAGCTGTTGGTTCAGGGAATCCAGATAGTTTTGCAGCTTGATCATTTGTCGTGATAAACTAAGAGCCCGGCGTTGCAATTCAGCAAGTTTTTTCTGACTGTCTTCTTTATTTTGTAACTGAGCAATTTTCTGCTGCAGAGGCGTTAATTGTTGTTCCAGTTCTTGCTGTTCCAGTCCGGTTTGCAGTTTTTGTTTGAGTAATTGCTGACGTAATATTTCAAATCGATTCTCAGGAGCGCTTTGTCCCCGGAGCAAAGCCCAGATTACCATTAAAAGAAAGATGGTTTTATTCATTTCCCTAATCCGAATTTTTCCAACTTGTAATAAAGAGCGCTGGTGCCAATGCCTAATAGTTTAGCCGCCCGGTGCTTTACTCCATTAGCTTTTTTAAGCGCTTCGATGATCAGTTTTTTTTCAAAATGGTAAAGCGCCTCGTCCAGTGGTAAGTTTTGCAGATCGTCAAAGGGTACTTTGCTACCGCTGAGCTGTGCGGCGACCAATTGAGCCGGAATGGTCTCTTGCGGGCAAATAATGTGCAGCCGTTCCAGCACGTTTTGCAGCTCACGAATATTGCCCGGCCAGTTGTAGTTTTGCAACAGGTCTAGCGCTGCCGGTTCGAGTTTTTTGTTAGCGTGTCGCCGGGCATTGAGCTTTGTTAGAAAGTGTTCAACCAGCAAAGGCAGGTCTTCCTTTCGTTCACGCAAAGCCGGCAGGCGAATGGGAATGACGCTCAATCGGTAGAACAAATCTTCACGAAATTGGCCGTTGGCGATTTGTTCTTCCAGGTTGCGATTGGTGGCTGCAATGATGCGCACATCGACTTTCAGAGTCGTCTCACCGCCCACTCGTTCGAATTCTTTTTCCTGCAACACGCGCAACAGTTTTACCTGCAATGCCGGCGAAACATCACCGATTTCATCCAGAAAAAGCGTGCCGCCATCGGCCAATTCAAAGCGTCCCTTGCGCTGACGAATGGCGCCGGTAAAGGCTCCCTTTTCATGACCGAACAACTCGCTTTCTAACAGGTTGTCGTTTAATGCCCCGCAATTTACCTTGATAAACGGCTGTTCGGCGCGTGGACTTTGCTGATGAATGGCCCGCGCCACCAGTTCCTTACCAGTGCCGCTTTCGCCCTGAATCAATACCGGGCTGTCTTCACGGGCCACGGTTTCAATTAGGCGAAAAATTTGCTGCATGGCTTTCGATTGCCCAATAATGGGACCGAATTGATCTGCAACCTGCTGATTCAAATAGGCGTTTTCGGCTTTCAGATTTTCAATTTGGCGCTGTTGAAATATTTTTTGCGCTACATTAGCCACGCGTAGTAAAAATTCTTCTTTAGAAAAAGGTTTAGTTAAAAAATCCGCAGCGCCGTCTTTCATGGCCTGCACGGCTTCATCGATGGTGCCGTAGGCGGAAATAAGCAGCACTTCAATTTGTGGTTGAAGCTGTTTGGCCTGGGTTAACACCTGCAAGCCATTTAACGGTTGCATGCGCAAATCAGTAATTAGCAGATCAGCCTGCTGATGTTTTAAAAAGTCGAGTGCAGAGGGGCCATCAGCAAAGCCAAAGGTTGAATAAGCGGCCCGTTTCAAATTTTCAACCAGGCCCAGACGCATGGTCTCGTTGTCTTCTACCACAACAACGGTTAGTTTATTGTGATTCATGTTACGAACTTTCCTTATTTAATTCGATGAAAAAAGTGTTGCCCCGGGCGGCGCTTTCGGCTAAGCCAATTTGCGCGTTGTTTAAGCGGCACAATCTCTGGCAAATGGTCAGTCCAAGCCCCACGCCCGAGCTTTTTGTAGTAAAAAACGGTTGAAAAATTTGGTCCCGCACTTCAGGCGCAATGCCCGGGCCGTTGTCTTCAATTTCAAGTAGATTGTTCTGACAGCGCAGCATAATAAGACCAGGCTGACCATCCATGGCCTGCAGACTGTTCAGAACCAGATTACTTAAAATCTGCTTGAGATGCTCGCGGTCAAAATTAAAGGTTGATTGTTTAAATTGCGTCAGAATTTGTACCTGTTTTTCCTCCAGCTGCGGGAGAAAATGTTCTTTCAGTTCTTCAGTCAGCTCTTTTAAATCAACGGCCGTTTTTTCCGGCGGCCGGGGGCGACTGTAATGTAAAAATTCGTTGATCTGTTCTTTTAAATGACGCACTTCAGTTAACACTTTTTGCAGGTAAGCCTGATCCGCATGGTCAGCCGGCAGGTCGTCCTGCACCAGGCCAATCAACAGTTCAATGCTGCCCAGCGGATTGCGCAGTTCGTGTGCGATTTGAGCCAGCATCTGCTCCTTTTCCTGGTCGCGCTGTTGTAGCGCCTGGCGCATCTGATTCAGGGCCTGACTTAGCTGATTGATTTCTTTAAGCCGTGACTCGGGCGGTTGGACGTGAAAATCTCCCTGACCAATTTTCTGACTGAAATCTGTCAGAGCTTTGACTGGCGCATGCAGTGAACGGGCGGTGAAGATAGCCGCCAACAGAGTCAGGAACAAAGCGACCAGGCCGAAAAACAGAAATTTATTGCCCAGTTGATTAATTTCCGCCAGTCGGTTGGCATTTGCCCGCAAACCAATGAAATGTTTTGAGTTGAGTCGTTTAAAAGCCCACAAATACCATTGCCCTTCCTCACCTAAAAAAGGCTGGCTGACATGGGTTTGACCGGCCTTTAAACGCTGCAGCGATGCTTTGTTTACCAGCAAACCGCTGATGGCATCGTCCCGCTGCAAGGCGCTTAATATTTGCCAGTCCTGATTAAACAGGAAAAGATTATTTAAATCAAACAACGAGTCCAGCTGGCTTAAGGTTTGTTGAAAATATTGGCCAGCCAGTGTTTGATTTTGAGGCGTCAGTAGATTTAACAATTCATGGTCCAGTTCAGCATCAATTACCTGCAGGCTGGTTTGCAATTGTTCCTGAAACTGAGCCAGGTACAAATTGTTAACGAACAAATAGGAGAAGCGGGCCAGCAGAACAATCAACAAAATATTAATTGCAGTAAAAATGACAATTGTTTGTGTTTTTAATGAGCCTGGCTTAAACCACCGCATGTTTGCCTTTTTTTGAAATATTGACGCTTACAAATAAAGTACGAATTAATTTGGCCACTGATTCACACAGATTCGCACTGAATTTTAGCCACTGATTAACGCTGATTTTCAGCCACCGATGCACACCGAAAACCACCGAACCCTTCAGAAATTTTGAATTTTGAGTTTTGAATGTTGAATGGCTTTTAATGTAATTACTCGATGGCAGTGTAATGTTAAATAACAGAATAGGCCACCGAATCACACCGAATGGCACTGAATTTTAGCCACTGATTAACACTGATTTTCAGCCACCGAAACACACCGAACACTTCAGAAATTTTGAATTTTGAATGTTCAATGTTGAATGGATTTCAATGTTATTAATCGTTGGCAATGTAATATCAATTGAAATAATATGCCACCGAAGGGCACCGAAATCCTCCAAACACTTTAAAAATTTTAAATTTTGAATGTTGAATGAAATTGCTACAACACTGACCAATGCAATCATTCAACTATTCCACCATTCAATCAAAATACTCTACTTAACCCTTCCACTCTTATACTCTTAACTTAATTCGAGTTTCGACCCATTCCGACCTCGTCTTCGCCTCGGTCACCCTTCCCTGCCAGCAGGGAAGGGGAATTGCCAATGTTTTAACATAACATTTGGATTGTAATGTCTATGAAATACGTTTATAATTAATACCAGATCCCCCCTTTTAATTTCCCCCCTTACATAAGGGGGGAACTGAAGGGGGGATATTTAACAAACTGGCTCACCTCATATT
>JAGHBR010000294.1 GCA_021160885.1 Caldisericaceae bacterium | reverse complement strand
GAATTTTGCTTAAAATAAAAAACAATGCTTAATTTAAACAGTAGCTAATATTTGATGATTTTGTATCGAAAATCTTGTTAAAACAAACTTTTACAGGCTTGCATGAACAACAAAAATAATTGGTTAAAAAACATCAAAAAAATCTTAACCGGGCTTGTTCTTGTCTTGTTTCTTGTGATCGGGCTGTTAGTCGTGTTAATGTGGCAGGCCTCTTTTGTTTCTGGCGTAGCCAAAAAATACCTTAACAAGAAAATTCATCCCTCGGCTCAGGTACAGTACCAATCTTTAAAGGGCAGCCTTTTTAATCACCTGCAAATCAAAAATTTAACTGTCAAAACCAATCAGGGGATTGAATTAAACTGTAATTACCTGGAAGTGCACTATCGACTTTGGCCGCTGCTTAAAAACAAGATCGAAATCAGCAGTCTGGTGTTAGATCGATTAAATATTTCAATCCCTGAAAGCGAACCATCCCAAACCGCTAATCCATTTAATATTGATACGCTATTGGCCTCCTGGCAAAAATATGTGGACATCGAAGCGCTGATCGGCAACTTGCCTGATCTCAAATTAAGAAACTTTGAGATAGTTTCCGGTGAAATTAACCTTGTTAATACGCCAGTGCACCTGAAACAGATCAAGATCAACATTCCCAGTTTCCGTTTGCAAAAAAATCGGATTTCTATCAAGTTGGAACAAGTTTCCGCCCTGTGGCCGGAATATGATTTAAAACTAAATTCCATGGCCTTACAGTTGGAAGGCGATCCTACGGGAATAATATTAAATCAGGGCGAAATTAAGACCAATGCATCAAACATTTATTTTAATGCTTTACTCAGCCCTGAAGACGGTTTGAACTTTAATATTACCAGTTTTCATCTGGAATTACCAGAATTCCGGCAACTAATGGGATTTGCCCCGGGGCATCCGGCCTTCGTGGAAGGCAGTTTTTCATTTAGCGGTATGCCAGTGCATTTTGGCGCTCAGGGGAACCTGAAAGGCCAGTGGCAGCGGCGCCGGTTGCAGAAGCTGGCCTTTAATGTGGAGTACAATCGAGGCGAAGTATTGCTAAAAAAATTGGCATTTCAGTCCAATTTGGCACAAATAACTGCCGCCGCTTACTGGAATCAGCAAAAGCAAATCAGCGGCCGCCTGTCTTTTGACAAAGTCGATTTGAACTTAATCGATGAACAATTACCACAAACGATTTTAAATGGTCGGTTTTTTATTAATGCCGAAAATCTCAATTTCAAAAAGCTTACCGGACAGGCCAATCTGGAATTTTATCATTGCTTGCTGGACACCATTGAAATCGATTCGATTCGCCTGAAAGCCATAGCTACAAGGGGCTTTTACAGCTTTCAAAAGCCCTCCTTTATTCGTCTGGCCGATAGTTCAACTTTCTTTTTGGAAGGCGCTCTGGATCGCAGGCTGAATATTAATTTGGATATTTTTACCTTTAACAATGCCTTAAACCACACCTTTCGCGATCTGGGACTGGCCGATTTAAAAGGGCAAATGGATGGCCGCATTCACCTGCAGGGCCCAATTAGTAACCCCGATTTTTCAGCCAATTTAATCGTTCCGGAATTAAAATACGATATGCTGCAACTGGATTCTCTGAAATTTAACGCCTTTATTCAGGGTATTGGCAAACAGCGTATTGGCAGCGGTTCCTTTAAAATTGCCCAAGGCAAGATAGACCGTTTTCCCATTGACCAGGCCAGTTTTGATCTGAAAACGGTGAAAAATCACGTGGAGATTAAAAACCTGAATTTTTTAAGCCGTCAAAATTACTTTTCAACCAGCATTTTCATAGACTGGCAGGAAACACTGGACAGCGCCAGTGTTAAGCTGTTTCCCTTTAAAGTGCAGTACGAAAATTACTGGTTGCATGCCAACGACACTTTAAACATTACCTTAAATCAGGATGAAATTATTTTAGAAAGTTTTACCTTAAATGGGCCGCAAAACTCAGAAATCACCTTAAATGGATTTTTTGATTTCAATCTGGCGGATTTTCAGGGCGCGCTTTCCTTTAACCAGTTTGAAATTGCACCGTTTAAACAGTTTTTTAAAAGTAATGTGAGTTTTAGTGGAAAGATCAATGGCTTTGTCGAGTTACTGACCCCGTTAACGGATTTAAGTGTGGAAGCTGAATTGCAAGCCGACAGCTTGAGGCTGCAAAATGTGTTATTAGGCCGAATTACCAGCGACCTTTATTTTGCCAAAGATTTGTTGACCATCAATGATTTTACACTGTCCAATGACACAACATTCCTGGGCTTGCAAGGAGAGTTTGCCACACGACTTAAGGAAAAGAAATTTAATCTGTTAGAAGACACAGAAGTTGATCTGGTTTTGGACTGGGAACGGTTGCAATTGAGTCATTACGCTCCATTGTTTAAAGGAATTCGACGACTTAAAGGCGTCTCTTCGGGCCAGGTGGCCATTAGCGGAACAGCTGACCAGCCGCAACTGAAGCTGCAGCTTAACCTAAACAAATTCAACTTCGAAACTTTTCCCGGCGATTCTTTACAATTAAAGGCTCACAATGAGCCCGGTAAAATTGTGCTTGACGAACTAACCGCTGTGATTGACGGTAGTTCCGTAAAAGCCAGTGGCTGGCAAGATTACAACCTGTCGCTGGTCGATTTTGATTCGGATATTTTAAATAAACCTTTCTGGTTGCATGTGACCAGTAAAGATGATCAAATTGTCTTTTTAAGAAATTTGATTGAAGAAGTCGAATCCATTCAGGGGCCTTACCAGGCAGAGTTTAATATTCAGGGCACGCCGCTTGCACCAAAGATTGAAAGCGGCCATCTGTCGCTTGAAAACGGGCAATTGTTGTTGTCCATCATTCGCGATCCGATTCGTAATGTGAATTTTAAAGGCACCATCAAAGATCACGTGTTACACATTGAAAAAATGACGGCGGTTTCCATGGAAGAAAAAGATTTTCTGGAAAAACTGTGGCGCTTTTTGAATTCTTTGCTGCCCTGGACCAAACGGTCGCTTAAAGAAGGTCATCTGTTCGGTAGGGGCAAGATTGATCTGTCCGATCTCAATCGCCCGGGGCTGGATTTAGCCCTGAAATTAGACGAGTTTTATGTTGATTATTTCATCCAGAACGTCAAGGCGGTGATCAGTTCTGAAAATTTAACCATCAAAGGTCGAGACACCATTTACGTTTCGGGTGATTTGTACATCCCGAAAGGCGTGGTTGAAATTGATCTTGATCAGATTGCCCGCAGCGTTTATTTGAGTCAGGAAGTCATTAAACCCGAGCCGCCCTTTCTGGCGCTGAATTTAGATGTAGAAATTCCGGGTAATTTTACGGTAACCAGTTCGCCTTTGAATCTGGCCAACAATTTCAGGATTGTGTTTATGGGCGATCTGCACATTAGTATGGTGCCGCCTTCGGATGAACCAAGTATTTTAGGACATCTGGAAGCCATCAGCGGAAAATATTCATCATGGAATCAAAACTTTATCGTGCAAAATGCCACGATCGATTTTAAAAACAAAATTCCCATTGACCCTGATATTGATGTGGTAGCCATTAAGCAACTGGGCAATAAAAAGTTTGAACTGGCTCTAAACGGTAGTGTAAGTAATTTGAATCAACAGATGCGCGTTTTTGAAAATGGTCGGGAACTGGCGCTTTCGGCCTTTGATAAAATTTCATTGTTAACCTTAGGGGCCGATGTTTCTACAGTACGATCCAGCCCAGATTCGGCCTTACGCGACATAGGAGAAAAAATAGCTACTACTTCTATTTTAACCGCCATGGAACGCGGCGCAGAACGCTTTACCGGCCTGGACCGTGTGGAAATTAATGCCAGCGGTTCTCTGGTTAACCTGAGTCGTTTTAGATTGAACAACGGCCTGAGCGATGCTTCGATAGCTTTTGGTAAATATCTGACCAGTGATTTGTACGTGGAATACCGGACACGATTTGGCGAAAACATCCCGGCACCGCGTTTGAGCTGGGGAGCCGGTAATCGCATTGGCTTGCAATATCGCATCAATCGTTATTGGACGCTGGATAGTTATTACGAAAAGACCGAACGGGGAAACACGCGCATTCGGTTTGGTTTAAATTGGGAGTACTCTTTCTGAAAAAGGGCAAAGCAATTAAACAAAGATAATCTTAATTAAAAAATATAATTGTTTTGCTTTTATCTTTGGCATGCCCTTTGGGTGTCGCCGCAACTGGTTTAACGAGGTTAAGGATTTTAAAGAAAAAAATGAACAAAAATTTTAGAACAAATCAAACAAAACATTGGGTTATTGCTTTTTTACTGCTGCTTTTGGCCTGGCAGGAGGTGTTAGGCGCTGGTCGAAAAATCGACAAAATCATTTTTAGTAAAGTAGATTTTAAAGGCGATCAATCTTTAGAGGAAATTATTAACTCTAAAGAGGGCAGATTGTACGAGCCGCGTCTGGTTAAGCTGGATCGGATTTTATTAACCAATTATTTCAAAAATTACGGTTTTTTAAATGTGGATGTGCGCGACAGTGTGGTGCTCGATCCCCGAAAAAACAGGGTCAAACTTTACTATTTAATCGATTTAGACAAAAGATATTATTTTGGGGGAGTACGTTTTTCCGGTTTAGAAACCATTCCGCTTAAAAAGCTGGAACCAGCCTTTAAAAATCTAAGAATTGGCAAACCCTTCCAGGAAGCGCAAATCAGCGAGGCTATTCGTAAAGTGGAAGATATCTTTTACAACTCAGGCAAGCCCTACGTAAACATTGATCCACAATATCTTTATGAACAGGATTCGTTGATCTTTTTGTACCTGACCATCAAAGAAAATGCCACGGTTTACATTGCCGACATTCAGTACAAAGGTTTAAAAATGTGCCAGAAATTTATAGTCCGGCGTGAGCTGGAAATAAAAAAAGGCGACCGCTACAATCGTCAGGCGCTGAACAAATCTCAACAAAATCTCTACGCAACCGGTCTTTTCAGATACGTCCGCTTTGATCTTGAACCATTGCCGGATGATTCCACGCGTGCGGTTTTAAAAGTTCTGGTGCAGGAAAAAGAGGCCCGCTGGGTTGGCTTTCGCCTTGGCGTGGCCCACGACCAGGATATCTATTTTGGTAACAAGGTGGAAATCACTTTGCAGGGCGGGCATCGTAATCTTTTTGGCACCGGTCGAAGCATCAGCCTTTTTTTAACGCCTTCTTTTTATTACGATTTCGGTAAAAAGAACATCATAAATCCTGATAACCGGGCAACCCTGGTGTTTGTGGAACCATGGATGTTCTACACTCGAACGCCCGGTGTTTTTCAATTAGCCTTCGAACAATACCGACCGGTTAATAGCGCTCATTTTAATCTCTACCGTGGATCATTTGATGTGCACAAAGTTTTTTCCAAAGGCGTTGAAATGAGTGGCGGGCTTTCGGCCAGGCAGGTCGATATTGTTAAACAGGGCACTATCGACACAACTTTAATTTCTCCGGAACAGGTTCGTAAAAGCGCGGTTTATTCCCTCTCCTTTTATGGTAAGCGTGATAAACGAAAAAACATTTTTAAT
Organism: Caldisericaceae bacterium; assembly: GCA_021160885.1. Lineage (GTDB taxonomy): Bacteria > Calditrichota > Calditrichia > Calditrichales > Calditrichaceae > Caldithrix. The sequence goes on along the minus strand of JAGHBR010000294.1, from coordinate 4,865 downwards.
CCATACGATGGTTCGTATTCCGATGTGAGCTTGTCTTTTAGTTACAGTAGAGGTAAAAACGAAGACGGAATAAACGAAATCAACCGCTACATTACTTTAACTGCTTCCTGGCAGCGTTACCAGCCTTTTCGGCCCAAGCTACCCCATTTCAAGCGCTGGAATTTTACGTTTGCCACGCGCTTGAAAATTGGCGCTATTGTTGAACTGTTCGGTAAAAAGGAAATTCCCATTGACGACCGTTTTTTTGCCGGTGGAGCCACCACTGTGCGTGGCTACCATGAACAGCTTTTAGGACCGGCTGCCGGTTACGATCAAAACGGTAAAATCATTCGCGCTGCCGGTGGAAAAGCATTGTTCATAGCTAATGCAGAATTGCGCATTCCGCTCTTCTGGCTGTTGGTTATGGAAACCTTTGTAGATGCCGGAAACGTATGGGCTGAATTGAACCAGGTGAACCCGCTGGAAATCAAACCAACTACAGGTTTTGGATTAGCCCTACTTACTCCGTTGGGACCAGTAAGAGTAGATCTTGGGTACAAACTATTGCCTAAAAAATCTGATCCTTCGCGCTATGCCATTCATGCTGGCCTGTATTTCGCTTTCTAATTCTGTTTAGCCACAGAAGGACACCGAAAACTTCAGAAGTTTTGAATTTTGAATGTTGAATGTCGAATGGTTTTTAATGTAATTACTCGATGGCAGTGCAATGTTAAATAAAAAAATAGGCCACCGAAATACACCGAACACTTTAAAAATTTTGAATTTTGAATGTTGAATGAAATTGCTAAAACGCTGACCAATGGTCCATTCAACCAAAATCCCCTTAACCCTTATACTCTTACACCCTTAACTTTTTAACTCCATTTACCTCTTCACCTATTAAACTTATCAACCAATGAACCATTCAACCAATTTATTCCAGTTTCAGCTCATGAATAAGTTTGTTTTGGGCTAACCACTTGTAGCTTAGCGTAATTACTTTTTGAATCAGAGCCTTTTTCCTGGGGTGCAGGTGGCCTTCCTTAAGAAGAATAATCTTTTTAGATTGAGGTGTGAGCTGATGCAACGTGCGCCAGCAGGGGGCAGGAATTTGATGGTCGAATTGACCGTTGATGAGTAAAAACTTGCCTTTTAGATGCGGAAGATGTAAAGCAGGTTCAACCGGACGGATGGCCAGGCTGGCTAATCCAGCCACAATGGGACGGAAATAGGATGGAATGGTTTTTAAATTGGCTTTTAGAATCTGGCAAAGGTTTGCGCCACCATAGGCCATGATGGCCCCATCGATTTTGATTTGATGGAGCTGCATGATTCTTAAAACAGAGGGCACCGCCAGGGCGCCGAAACTGTAGCCCAGCAAACTGATGCGGTTGGTATCGGCCCAGCTTTGCTGGTGCAGCCAGTCAACTAATTGGCTAACCTGACCGGGAACCACCAATACCGACTGGCGAATTAAGGGGATTTGCTGCAAAGGCGTACCATCATACCAGTATTTGGGACGGTAGGGATATTCATAAGCAACGATAATATTTTGTCCATGTGTAGGAATGTAATTCAGGCTACGACGTCCAATTTCCAGTCCCCCCAGTAAGACAATAACCGGCAAGCGTGGGGAAGTGGCTTTTACCGGTCGGCTGATTGTCACACAAAAGGTGTCGGCTTTGTTGCGCTGAAAGGTAATTTGCAGGTACTGGCGTGTTTCGTTATTCCAGTTGAGGATGGCTGTCGATTGACGCACAATTTTTAAAGGCCTGACCAGGCGGTCAATAAAGCGCAGAGGATTAAGGTACAGATACAGAAAGAATGAAAAGGAGAACAACAGGAGTAATGAAATAATTATTAATAGCCATTTTTTCATGATAAATCAATTCAAGGGAAAATTGATATTCGTAAAAAGCCCGAAATGAAAAAAGCTTTCCCTGAGGAGAAGCTAAGTTTTTATTGTGGGCGGTACAGGACTCGAACCTGTGACCTCTACGATGTGAGCGTAGCGCTCTGACCAGCTGAGCTAACCGCCCGTGTGTTGCTATAATTTACACAATTTAATTTGCCTGAGCAAGATTCAATTGAGGGGACAACTCATTTTAACAATACCATTTTTTGCAGTAGAATGATTCTGCCGGTCTTTACCCTGGCAAAATAAATGCCCGAAGCAAAACGATCTGCCTGCCATTGCAGATGATGTTTACCAGAAGGCAGTTGTTTGCGTAAAATATTTTCAACCAACCGTCCCTGCAAATCAAAAATTTGGACTTCAACCATTTGAGGTTCTGATAATTCAAACTGGAGCGTTGTGCTGGCATTAAAAGGATTAGGGTAATTGGAGAACAGGCGAATCTTTTCAGGTAACATGGTAGTTGATGCAAACCTTAAATTGTCATTTTTTGAATATTGTACACGTAAATAGTCAAAATAAACCGCTCCGCTTACCAGTTCTCCGTTTTTAGCCACATTTCCCGGTTTAAACCAGATGTATTCCAATTTGATTGGAAAATGGAAATTAGCATTGGTGTCAAGGGCAGAAAAATCATTAATCGATTTTATGACTGTAACAAATTTTTGGCTGTCACTCAACGGACCACTGAGATCCGTCTTGAATAATTGCCCTTCTGTATTTGAAACAACAAAACCCAGACGATGATTGTTACCGTCAGACTTAAAGTCAACCGCGATTTTTTCCGGTTCTCCGGCAAAATTGATCTGCTTTTTTAAGAAATAATCTGTTTCGCCTGAATCATTGTAAACAAACTGATAATCAAGACGTAAAGAATAATGCCCGGCGCGTTTGATCGATGAATCCTGCTTTAATGAAGAATGGATTAAATCCACCTGATTGCCTGCCAGTAGCCAACCATTGGGTACTTCCATCCAATCGGCAATTTCCAGGCTGGCATCTGCTTTTACTTGAACCGTAATGGTGTCTCTCATTGAATTCAATGAGGCAACAAGTTGGATGGTACCTTCGTTTAATCCAATAAATTCGCTTCCAACGACAGCTCCCACTTTGGGATTACTTACAACCCACCGGACAAGCGAATCTGCTAAAAAAATTTCCTTGCCGTTTTCGGCTATTCCGGTTACTAAGAGCGAAATTGGTTGCAGAGTGTCAGTCACTGAAAATTCGGGTTCGAGTTTAATCTTTTTGAGACCTATCACGCGAATGAAAGTAGAATCGACGATGTTTTTGTAGTGAAGGTAAACATAACCCTGAGCCCCATTAGTGTTCGCTTTAAACCAGCCGGACTCATTGATTTCGCCCAGTCCTTCACTTGTTTCGAAATAAAAATCATTTTCTTTAAACTGAAGTGGATTAAAATTCTGGTCCCAACCGTGAAAATTTAATTTAACTTTTTGCGTGAAATACAATTCCAGGGAATCCGGTGTTAATTGAATGGTTTCAAGACTGTAGTTGGGCGCGGTCGAAACGGCTAAAAGGGCTGCTGCTACAGGCCGTTCTTCGCCTTCGGTAGGGAAATTCTTAACCTCATTTGAGAGAACAAAGGTGGTGGAACCGCCGCCATCTAAATTCACCCCGTAAGCCACGCCAAAATCAATCATCACATCCGCCAATTCCGGCAGGGTCATGCCACGGAAAACACCAGGTTTGCGCCCATCGACCGTAAAAAAATAGAACTTGCTGGAATCCGCATTAAAACCAATGGCCGTTCGGGGATGAACTTGAAAAGCATGAACCGGGCCGCCTTCTTCCTGATAGCCTTTCGTCGCCCAATTTTTACCCTGGTAAACGATTTTGGGAAAGCCACCAACCATTTCAACCAATTTTGGTAAAGCCGGTGACAGATTCAGGACCAGGGCGATGGTGTCGCCTATCACTGCGTTGTTGTCCAGAAAAATCATGGCTTCACCCTGGGCCGAAAGAACGGCGCCATTTTCAGGAATCGCCATATCGCCTTTAAAGCTTTGCTTGGCAGTAACTACTGCCCAAACCGTGTCATTGACGATCCAGGGCGTAATGGGGCGAATAGCTGCTTCACTTCCCCAGCGGTCGGTTTTTGTTGAAGAACCGTAATATGAGTTGTAAAGCACAATCTCATCAGGTTCCCGAATCTTATTAATCCCCTGGATTGAATGATTACCATTTTTTGTAATGATCTCGCCGTTAAAAGAAACCATTCCTAACCAGGGATGATTTTCTGCATCAAAGCCAAGGGTCGAAACATTGGTCGGATTCTGAAGAATTTGTCCCTGAACCACCTGTACATTGTTTGGAATTCCATCAATGTCAAAAAAATCTGCGTTGATGGCGGCAACGACCTGATGGCCGTTAAAACTTCTTCTCCTGGCCATAGAACTTACCGTTTCAAAGCTAGTTAGAGAATTCTCAGCTTTTACAGTTTCTATTTTTACGTAAGGGTTTTTAAGGTCGATTTCGAGGAAGTTAATATTCCAGAATTTTTCAAAAACGCGTAAATGTTTGTAAACAATGCCCGGCGCAACATTGATGTTCTTATCAATAAAAACTTCATACCGGGCCCACAAAGTGCAGGCAAACAGCGCTAAAAAGATGATTGTCTTCATGCTAAACATTTATTCCATTCTGATTTCAATCAGAACAAATCATTTCAGCACATTCAGTTCATCAATGACTCCTTTCATTTGATGAGGGCGAGAAAAAAGCATTGTAATTGTGCTGTTTCCGGAACATTTGCCTCAGAATCCGGCAAAGATAATCAATTGTTCCAAAATTCCTTGTTAATGAATGCTTCCTTGCCTGGTATGTTTAAATAAATATTGTCTGTATCTGGTCCTGAAAAGTTAACAGGACATGGAAATTAGCTTAAACTTGTTTTCTATCTACTCAGAAAAAAGCCTGGAGTATGAGTAGATTAAATTGTACACTCAGG
>JAGHBR010000422.1 GCA_021160885.1 Caldisericaceae bacterium | reverse complement strand
TTTAAGTATTTTTGAAAGGGAATCCTGGTAATTTCAAAATCCGTTTAATCAAAGAGTAAAGCTGACTATTTAAACACACCTATTACGTAGATGATTTTACAAAATCACATTAAAGCGGTGCATTAAACGAATTTTGGCTCTCTGTTTTTCAACGTAAAGGGAACCGATGGCCTGATCTTTCCAGCTTAAAGCATAATAGCCATTTTCTACGCCAGGTACTTTGGTCATGCCGGTTTTAAAGAGTTCTCGCAATTGATACTCCGTAACTGGTAAATGGCGTTTGGTAATCCAGCGGCTAAAAAACTGAATGCTGTGGTTAGGTAATTTCCAGCCGTAAATGCGCTTTTCTCCTAATAACAAACCGGCGTTCAAGAAGTTGGCGTCAGGAATGTTTTTAATTTGATTGTTGACCATCCATAAACGGTCGCGCGTTACAATATAACGGTATTTTGGCCAGTGTTCTTCGGGAATGCCCCATTGATTGCTGATTTGTTTTAAGGCATCGGCTACCTGAGGATTATTGTAAGGAAGTGTTTTAAAAGTCTGGTACGATTTTACGACCCTGTGGCGGCGACCTGTTTTGCGCAATTTAATAACAAAAAAGCCTTCCATTTCATGCAGATGAGGCAGAATACGAATAGCTTTGGTCATTGCCGGATCAAAGATTTTGTTATTGTATTCGTTAAGGCCGGGTAAAAACTGGCTGTGTATTTGAGGAATAATGGATTCGATTTCCAAAGGATAGTGATCCAGCATAAACTGAATCAGTTCTTCGTTTTCTTCCGGTGAAATGGAGCAAGTAGAATAAACCAGTTGGCCATCCACTTTAAGGGCTTTAAAAGCTGAGACCAGTAACTGCCTTTGCTGTTCTACAATTTTGGCCATTCTTTTTGGAGTAAGCCAGGAATAGACCTCCGGATGCGAATGGATAATACCCAAGGCAGAACAAGGAGCATCTAACAGCACTTTGTCGAAATATTCGGGCAGTACGTTGCCGATGCGTTCACCAGGTTGCCGGTAAATGGCGTAATTGACAGAGCCGATGGTTTGGATATTGGTGTTCAGTGCCTGAATGCGTTTCATTGAAACATCATTGAGTACCAAAAAGCCCAGATTCTTCATCATGGCGGCCATTTGAGTTGATTTTGAACCGGGAGATGCTGCCAGGTCGAGTACTTTTTCCCCTGGCTGTGGGTTTAAAACAATAGCAGGTAACTGGGATGAGACGCCCTGGTAATAAAATTTGCCAAGAAAGAAGTCAATGGTTTGACTCAGGGGCAGGTCATCGTCTTCAATTATTAAGCCTTCGGGATTAAAAGGTACGTCCCGAAAGGAAACCTTTAGCTGTTTCAGGCGATTTTTAATTTCATCCACTGTGCTTTTAATGGTATTAACGCGGATGGCACGTGGTTCGGATTTGGCATTCCAGAATTGTGTGATCTGGTCGCCAAGTAGCTCTTTAAGGTATTGTTTCAGAAATTTATTTTCTTTTTCCATAAATTTTGCAATGTTCGGCTTCGGTTTAATTAGTATGTAGTATAGGTTGCTCAATGTTTTGGCGAATGCGCCGGTAATACCAGCGCAGCATACGATTGGAGTTCACATGTATCAGCGCTAAAAAGAACTCTTTTCGCACCACGCGTTTGGAAATCTTGATTTTTTCCGATCCAAGTAAAGCCAGGGTGTTGCGCTGAATCAGTTCCAAAGTACGCAAAGCCCAGAAGAGGGGAAGAATGCAAAATAAACGAATGCGCGTTTCTTCTTTGGGAATAGTCATTGTGTAATCCAGCGCCTTGTCCAGATGGTTGACGGCATCGCGGATTAATTCATTAAACAATTGCTGGGCGCGATCGGCATTTTCTTTTTGGAAAATAGTTTCTCGCGTCAATTGGTATTTTTGCAATAGTTCATCAGGGATGTAAGACTGCCCGCGCTTTAAATCTGCGGCTGTATCTCGGATGATGTTTACCAGTTGCAATCCTTTACCAAACGGTTCGGCCAGCTGTTCCAGGCGGTTTTTAACCATGGGCGTAATTTTTTTCGAGTAAAAGGAAAATAATTCTGTTAGTAAATAGCCGACCGTTCCTGCTACATAATAAGTGTACTCGTCCAATTCTTTCATAGATTTCAAGAAACTAAAACGGCGTTTTTGTTTAGCCTGGGCGTATTTTCTCATGCCTAAAGACATTTCAGCCACCCAGCGGGCAATGTGCCCGCGCATGGCTGGTGAAAAGGTGTAAAAAACGTCCAGTACTATGGGCAGGTTATGCGCTAACTCGTCATCTGGCGTTTGCTTTGGTAGAAAATGCATTTTTTCTAACAATTGCCGATAGGCCTGTTCGTTTTCTTTAGAAAAAATTTCAGCATAGAGGGCGAGCATGTCCTTCTTTTGTTCCAGTGTCAGCTCTGGACTGTCTTCAATGGTATCGGCAATGCGACAAAGCAAATAGGCAACGGTAACCGGTAGCCGCAAACCGGAAGGTAATCGTTTAATAGTTGGTGCAAAGGTTCTGGAAACCTTTGGCAACATGGCTTCACAATATTGTATTTTTGACTGCATCGTTTTCTGACTCCTGATTTTGATTGAAGGGAATTTAGGAAATATTTGTTAAAAGAGAAAATTTCTTTTTATCACTGGCTTGCCCAAAATGAATACTGAGATATGTTTATTAAGTAGTTTGATTTTAATAATGCGGTTAAGTTTTGCAGTGATTTAGAAGCTATGTTGTTAAAGTTCGGTATTGGATTAATGTAATTTTTGCCGAAATTATAATTTTTAAGGATAGGCATTTAGCACTTCGAATCATCGGGATTTAGCCAACTCGATAAAATAAAAAACCCGGCAAATGCCGGGTAGAGCGGAGAGGGTTGGCTTCGTCCCGAGAATCGGGGTTGCCCCTGTACTCGCTTAGCATCCCGAGACGTCGGGATAAGCCAGCTCGGCTAAATAATAAAAGCCCGGCTTACACCAGGCTTCGTAACAAGCGGAGAGGGTGGGATTCGCCCCGAGAATCGGGATTGCCCCTATACTCGCTTAGCATCCCGAGACGTCGGGATTAGCCAACTCGGCTAAATAAAAAAGCCAGGCTCACACCAGGCTTCGTAACAAGCGGAGAGGGTGGGATTCGAACCCACGATAGAGGTTTTGCCCCTATACTCGCTTAGCAGGCGAGCGCCTTCAGCCAGCT
>JAGHBR010000003.1 GCA_021160885.1 Caldisericaceae bacterium | reverse complement strand
TCTTTAACAACATAATTAACTCACTTACTTGTGATCAATCGTCTGGTTTTCAGATTTTATCGTTGGTTTACCCAGCCATGGGTAGGCTAATATTTTTATTTTGTTCCAGCGCGTGTATTTACTGCCAAAGGCTACAACAGCCAGAATTTTAACCGGCCACAGCTTACCAAACTTTTTACTGAAGATAATGATGCGCGCCAAAAGCATCTGTTTTTTTAATTCCAGGCCAAATCGTTTTTCCACCTGTTGATCGTAATCCTTTAAAGAAGTTGCGGAAAAATTTTGTGTTTTTATGGCCTTCTCAATCACGGGCGCACTTGCTTCGGCGGCTTCAATGGCATAATCAATTCCAGCGCCAAAAAGGGGACTGACCATGCCGGCTGCATCACCAAGTAAAAGTTGTGAATCGTCGGAAAGGGTGTTTAACATCCACATGGGAATATATCCGCCTTTTTTGTCAACTATTTTTCTGCCTTGCAAAAGTTTTGCCGTTGGCTTGAACGATTCAATAAAATAAAACAACTTTTGTTTTAAAGGCTCTTTGTCAAGCTCTGGCAAAATGGAACCAACGCCGATATTACTCTCCAGCTTGTTTGGAAAAATCCAGCCATATCCCCAAGGGTAAAGATCGGGCAAAAAATAGATGTAAACTTCATCCGAGGGCACAGGCGCCTGAGCTATTTCGTAAGCGTAAGCATAAGCCCAGTACTGTTTTTTTAACTGTTTTTGAAAAACCGGATTTTTAAAGGCCAGTGAATTGGGGCCATCGGCAAAGACAATGATTTTAACTTCAACCTGCCACAACATTTTTGTGTTTACATCTTTAACGGTTGCCAATACCTGGCCCGCTTTTTTTACCTGGTAATCCACCACTTTTTGCCGGTTCATTAATTTTGCACCGGCTGCTTTAGCCTGTTCGGCTAAGTAGCGATCAAAAATTCTGCGCTTTACCGTAACCTGATCGCAATCGAAAACCACTTTGCCCCAGGGTAAAAAGAACACATTTTTTTTAATGGATTGCTCAAGAACGGAGCCATCTTTTACATAGCGATTAAAATAAGGGCGGTCAAACAACCCGCCACAGGCATTGGTTTTTCCGGAATATTCATCTTTTTCCAGCAACAGTACTGAAATTCCCTTTTTGGCCAATAATTTAGCAGCTATTGATCCGGCAATCCCTGCTCCACAAATCAAAACGTCGTATTTCTGTTTTGCATTTCTTTCCATAAATTAATTATCGAACCAGAGTCAGTATTCTTGATTTATTAATCCCCTGACTACTTAAAAGACAAACATACTTCCCTGTTGGTACAACTTGTTGATGATTGTTACGCCCATCCCAATACAATCGGTATTCGCCGGCGCTTAAGGCTCCTTCGAACAGATCACGTACCAGCCGCCCCTGAATGTCGTAAATTTTTAGTCTGACATTTTGTGCGCCGGACTGGTCGGCGGGCTTTAAGGTAAAAACGATGGTGGTACTGTTATTAAAAGGATTCGGGAAATTGGCCAACAAACTGATATCCTGTGGTGTCTGCCCATTCACCACGCGCGTCAAACTTTCCGGAACAAAATCAACCGATAATTTGCCAACCTCGTTTCGCCGACCGCTGTAGTCAACCTGAATTAAATAGTAATAATAGGTGTTGCCTGGCAACAGCCTGTCATCAAAAAAACGGTAGCTTGCACCTGTGCTGGAATTCCCCTCTCCTTGCAACTCTTCATTATTGAGATAAGATTCGACCAGAACTCGATTGCTATCCGTGCCCTGTGAACGCCAGACTTCAAAGCCAAGATTTTCCAATTCGCTGGCTGTTTGCCAGTTCAGCCATATCCCGGCTCTTTCTTTTTGGTATTTGAACAGCGTTAGAGTGACCGGTAGAGAATTATCACTCGAAACAGAAGCCAGTGTAAAGCGCGCAAAATTGTGTAACTGCCCGGCAATGCCATTGACCGTAATTTTATTGTTAATTTGATCTACGGTTTGCGAGGTGCCGGCTAAAACCCAGCTTTTCGTACCTGAATCCCAGTAAGCCATTCTTAAATCTGCCTCATTGTTAATGGCTGACCATTCCGAAAGGCCGTCGTAGTAAAAATCAATACTTCCATCATAGGTAGAGGCCAGGGTACGAATGGTGTAGAATCCTTTTTGCGCAATGTGATTTAAGCCGCCGCCAACACTGCTCCGATTTTGATTATCACCATGATTGTAAAAGACAGAAGTCAATCCTCCAGTAAAGCCGCTTTGAAAATCGACAACCACCTTGCCGGAATAAAAATTAACGGGGGCGGGATCTCCGCTGGCAATGCTCTGTTCTTCGGCCTGATTATTTTTCCACCAGGCCAATTGTCCCTGAATGGTGTTGCCTGTTTCCACCGCATCCTGGGCAGTGCCAATAACGTCCACATCGCCGTCCCCATCCAAGTCATGGGCCGTGACAAAATAGGCGTAAGTAAAATTGTTGTCGATGGTGTGTTCAACAAAATTCTGAGAACCGTCATTTTCGAACCAGGCCACCAGATTGTCGTCATCTGCACAAGCGAGCAAATCCATGTCATCATCGCCGTCTAAATCAACCACCTGCACATTGCGCGAGTGGTTGAAACTGGTACGCACGGTGTAAAGGCTGCTGCCAAACTGTCCGCTGCCATTGTTTGCCCACCAATCGATGGTTTTAACTTTGTAACCGGCGCCAATTAAATCCTGGTCGCCATCGCCATCCATGTCGGCGGCCTGGGCGTCATTTCCGGCGTATGCGGTTTTGATGATTTCCTGCTGGGAAAAACTGGTTAAAGAATTTTGCGCCCACCAGCGCACATCCTCGTCCGTTTGAGCAGTGGAATTAACGTAATCGGTCCAGGCCATGCCGGCGATGTCGTAATCGCTGTCGCTGTCAAAATCGGCCACGGCAATACCGGACGGCGTAGGATAATTAATAATCTGGTGTTCGGTAAAAGTTGGCGAACTATTGCCATCATTTTCAAACCAGCGGATGTAATCTCCGGCGACGCTGCCTCCGGCTGCTGCGTCCCCCATCCCATCCACAATGTCCAGGTCCGAATCTCCATCAAAATCGATTAGACGGACAATGTAATTGTAAGGTGCAGCGCCGCCAAGATGATATTTTCGCCAAGCGGAGTCGTAACTGCTTACCGGATTTTTAAACCAGACAAGGACGCTATCAACATTGGAATTGCCTACCACCACATCCGGGTAAGAATCGCCGTTTAAATCACCAACGGCCAGGCCGCGGGCCGTTCTGAATTTGGCAGATATTGTTTTTTTGGAAAAGGCATTGCTGCCATCATTCAAATAGAGCGCCACGTTCAGCGCATTTTCATCCTCAGCGCCCGAACTGCCCTCCGGATTGGCTGTACAGACAATATCAATATCGCCGTCCTGATCAATATCGGCTGGTTGGTTCTTTTTAGCCTTTTCAAGATTATCATCAATCACCATTTTGGAAGAAAAACTTACAGTTTGTGCTGAAAGTAAAAAACTACCGGTCAATATGAACACGGCAGTTAAAATATTTTTTGAAAGGTAAAAATGTTTCAAAGTATTAAATCTCCCAAATAATTTTTAAACAAATGGCCTTTTTAACGAATCAATAGAATTTTACCAGTTGTTCTTAATTTTCCGACCTTTAATTGATAAAAATACCAGCCGGAGCTAATGGATTTTTGCCGATCGTTTTTAGCATCCCAAACAACCCGGTACTGGCCTGGCCATAAATTTCCATTTAATAACGTGCGCACCTTTTGACCGGCGCCATTGAACACAGTAAGATCGACCTTTTGATTGGTAGAAGAAAAGTTCTCGGGCACGTTAAACTTAATCCATACCTGGCTGTTAAAGGGATTTGGGAAAGCCACATGTTGCAGCTGTAATGATTGATTTCCCTTGCGGCTCAGGGCAATGGCGCTTGGACCGGTGGCCAGCGCCAGGGTAAATTTGGAATATTTATGGAACTCGTGGTTAATTTGCAGAACAGTGATCTCTTTTTTTAAGGTATCCACCACTTGCCCGCCATCACCAAACAATTGCCATGTTTTGGTAGAATCATTCCAATAACAAATGCGCAGGCGGCTTTCGTCAATGCCCACTAAGCTTTGCCATTCAGGCAGGCTGTCGTACCTGAACAGCGCATTGGCCTGATAAGAGCTGGCATGCGAAACGATGGTGTAAATTCCAGCAGCGACCACCTTTTCAATACCTGCGGCTAATTTCAAAGAATCTTTATTAGCGCCGTGATTAAAATGCACCGAGGTCAGACCTCCGCTGAATGGCGCCTGATAATCAATCAGCAATTTATTTTCATTAAAACTTAAGGTATCGGGATTCCCTGCGCCGGCCAACTTTTCTTCTGCCAGATCATTTTCCCACCAGGCCAGCTGTCCGGCATCCTGAGCCGTACCAATTAAATCGGCATCCCCGTCGCCATCCAAATCGTAAATCTTTACAAAATAAGCGAAGGTAAACGAACTGTCTAGCACATGTTTTGTAAAATTCAGCGAACCCTGATTTTCGTACCAGATGATTTTATCTTCCGCATCAACCGTCAGAGCAATATCCTGGTCGCCATCGCTGTCAATATCTCCGAGCGACAGGTGACGTGGATGGTTTAAATTCTGATCAATTATGGTTCGCGAATTGAATAGTCCTGTTCCATCATTGGGCCACAGATCTAAAGTTCCCGTTTTGTACCCAGCGGCAATTAAATCAAGAGAACCATCGCCATTCAGGTCTGCGGTTTGTAGGTCATTTCCGCCATAGCTGTCGATAATTTCCTGTATTTCCAAAAAAGTGGTGTCTGGTTGCTGGGCCCACCACTTAAAATTTTCGCCAGATTGAGGCGTTAAAGTAGAATAATCGATCCAGCTCAAATCAGCCACATCCAACAAGCCATCATCATCAAAATCCGCAATGGTCAGCGCCGACGGAGACGGCGCCTGGGCAATCAGTTCAAACTGGAAAGAGAATTGACTCAACGTTGATCTGTTTTTCAAAAAACGAATAGAATCGACTATCGTACCACGATTGGCCTCACCATAATTGGCATCATCTCCGAAACCATCAATAATGTCTAACTGACCATCTGCATCTAAATCCTGAATTAAGATGGCGTAGTTATTGGGTGCAACACCTCCCAAGGCTGTTCTTGGCCAAATTCCGGCATCCGGCGTGGAATCGTTTCGGTAAATTATTAAAGGAGTAGAATCAGAACGAGAACCAGCCACGATTTCCGGCCAACCATCGCCGTTCAAATCGCCGATCGCCAGTCCTCTGGCTCCGGCCAGCAAATAATCAACCGCATGATATTCAAAAACCTGATCGCCGGTATTCTTTAGCCAGCCTACATTTAATTTGTAAGGATCTTCATGTCCATCATTTTCCGGATTTGAGGTAAAGGCAATGTCAGTATTTCGACCTGCATCGCGATCAATATTGGCCAACGCTATTTTTTTGATGCCAATTAAGGTGTCCAGCACCACATTCTTTTTCCAGCTAATCGGATCATTCTGGGCAAACAATAATACAGGTAATAATATGCATATTAGTAAACGCAAGCGCATTCACTGTCCCTCATATTTTGTTTTTTAGAAAATATGACAATTTCATGGCCAATAACCATGATGTGAGTCACTTCTTGATTCTGATTTCTATTAGCGCAATAAAAAATTAAGACCTTTCCTGATCGAATCGGGCAGAAGTTGGCCATAGCTCATAAAAAAGAGATTGCGCAACAGTAGATTTTTTTCTGCCACCGAAAAAAGTAAATTGGCCCGATTGATTCTCGCCAACCAGTTAACCGTTTTGCCCGCTAATTTAAAAGCAGGTAGCAACTGTTCCTGCCACCAGGTTTCATAAGCCATTAGTTGTTTGACTGAAACGTCATTCTTTTCGATTGCTCTGGCAGCTATTTCGGCTGCTTTAAGACCACTTAGAACGCCATTGTAAATACCGCCTCCTGTTAAGGGATTAATAAACGCGGCCGCATCGCCAATTAAGATAGCGCCATCTGTAATTCGTCGGCCGGGGATGGTGCCCGGCGGTAAAATACTGTGCCGTATTTTGTCAATCGGCCTAGCCCCTTTTAATAATCGATTTAAATGCGGGTTTTGTTGAATTAATTTCTTAAACAAATCATTAATTGATCGTTGAAATCCATAGTACATCAATCCCACATTGGCCCGGTTTTTAGCCACCGGGAAAATCCAGACGTAGCCGGGTAATATCGATTCATCGTAAATGATGCGCACCTTGGGAGTAAAATTCGGAGCGCTAAAATACTGGCGCAATCCGATGATCAACCGTTCCTTTTTTTGATCCATTAAACCCAGACGATGTGCCATGATAGAATGGGCGCCATCAGCCGCAATGATGAGCGGTGTTTTAAGAGTAACCGTTTCGGCCTGATGTTTTAAAGTAAGTTCGAACTCGCTTTCATTTCGTTTTAGATTTAACAATTTCGACGGACAAAAAAGCCATTTACTGGTTTGGGCTGCCTTCTGAAACAGAATGTTGTCAAAATCGTAACGCGAACAGCACAAACTACTTTTAATGTTTTTTTTCATAGTGCGTGTTTTAAGAATCTGGCCGGCCGGCCCGTAAATAATCATTTGCTTGATTTCGTGGCCGGCTTTAAGAACTTCATCCGCCTCAATGTCCAGTTCTGCGAGCAGCTTTAAAATTTTAGATGGAATGCCGTCACCACAAATTTTATCTCTGGGGAATGCAGCACGATCTACTAAAGCACAATCAACACCCAGTTGAGCCAGCCGAATAGCCGTAGCGCTACCGGACGGGCCCGCGCCAAAAACCACCACCGGACAATGAAATATCT
>JAGHBR010000219.1 GCA_021160885.1 Caldisericaceae bacterium | reverse complement strand
GGCAGTTACCTGAACATGATCCGCTGGATGAACGTACGCTCCATTAAAGAAACTATGGCTCCACCGGAAGACTGGACCTATCCATTTATGGGAGAGAAATAAATTAATCTAGTAAAGCTCTATTGATTCTGAAACTCACTACTGCTGGTAATTGGTTGGCAGTGGTGAGTTTTTTTATTTTTAAAAAGATCCTTCTGCGTGATTCTGCGTAGTTCTGCGCTATCTGCGTGAAAAAAATATCTTTCGCAGAACTTCGCAGAACTTCGCAGAATTTTTTTGTATTTTTTTGAATAGATCTTTTCAGCATTGTTCTGTGTAAATTTGCGTTATCTGCGTGAAAAGATCTAAAGTAACACGTGACGCGTGACATGTAACAAGTAACAAGCAAACCTCATTTAACTCGTAACGTGTCACGTGTTACGCGTTACGTTCTTTACAAATCAATACCATTTATGTTTTGTGAGTTTTTTCTGCGTAAATCTGCGCTATCTGCGTGAAATTATCTCTCGCATAACTCGCAGAATTTCGCATATGAACACTAATTTTTATTCAACCATCCAACAATTCCATTAAAACATCATTTGTTATTATTGTTCAAACTTCTTAATTTTATTCTGTTACAAATAGTGAATCTTTTTGTTGTCTAAAGGCGTAAACTTAACAGTTGCGAATTATTCAGAAATGGAAATTTAATTGATGAAATTTCGGCTGATTCCAATCGTATTAACACTACTACTGTTTCAACTATCTGGTTCCCAGCCGTCTATGGCCGATACGACCTCAAAAGCCGCCCCGGATACGTTGACAGCAGACAGCAAAACGCAACAAACCTCCGACAGTGAGTTAAAAGGCCCCATCAAATACCAGGCCGATTTCATTGCTTTGTCCGACAGTGGCAATGTGATTGAATTAATTGGCCATGCCCAATTGAATTATTTGCAAATGGAATTGAAAGCCGCCTACATCCGGCTCAATCAACGCCAAAAATTGCTATTTGCTTGCGGCCTGGCTGATTCCATTTCACCGGACAGCGCCAATGTTGTGATCGGAAAACCAATATTCAAAGATCGGGGGCAGGAGCCTATTACCGGCGATCAAATCGAATACAATTTTGAAACCAAGCGCGGCAAGGTGATCATGGGCAGAACGCAGATGGAGCCAGGCTTTTACCGCGGCAGCCGGATTCACCGCATTGCCGACAGCACGTTGCTGGTTCAGGATGGTATTTTTACTTCCTGTGAGTACATTGATAATCCGCACTTCTATTTTCAAAGTCAGAAAATTCGGGTAAAGGTAAAAGACAAAATCGTTGCCAGGCCCATTATCTTTTACATTGCTGATATTCCTTTGGCCTGGTTTCCCTTTGGTGTGTTCCCCAACAAACGCGGCAGACGCTCGGGCATTGTGGTTCCTAAATATGGCGAAGGCGCTTCAACCGGGCGCTTTTTGCGCAGTTTTGGTTATTACTGGGCTCCTAACGACTATTTTGACGCCGCAATCTTAATGGATTTTTACGATAAAATTGGTTTTGCTTACCGAACTAATTTACGTTACAACGTTCGTTACAAATTGAACGGCCGTTTCAATGGGGAATACTTTCCGCGCGATCCTACTACTGGCAAGTCGGTGGAGCGCTGGCGTTTCCGTTTTAATCACCGTCAAGTCATTGATCCGACCATGAGCATTGCCGGTTCCGGTTCGTTTTCCAGCGACAAACAGTTTGCCCGGCAGTTGTCGCCCTATCAGCGTGACCGATTAAATCAAAACATTACTTCCCATTTAACCTTTTCCAAACGCTGGAAAAAAAGCCAAATCAGTTTAACGGTCAATGCCTCGCGTAATGAAAATTTACAAACCGGCAATATCTCTTACACCTTACCGAATGTGAATTTAAATTTTCCACAAAAAACACTTTACGAAATTTTCAGCGGCAAAAAATTAGGTGCCCAACGCAAATGGTACCAGAACATCTATTTTAATCTCAGTTCTCAAATGGTGCATCGTGGTTCCAAAGTATTGCAAAGCGATAGTACGTTTAAACGTTCATCTACTCAGGGGGTGCATCACCGGATGGGCCTTTCCACCTCTACTAAAATTTTTCGCTATTTTAATCTATCTCCTAATATTAGCCTTACAGAAGATTGGGTAGATGAGATTGTCACAGCAGAATATGATCAGGATACGAAAACTATTGTGGAAAAAAAGAAAAAACAATTTGCCGCCCGCCACACTTTTAGCACTGGCATTGGACTTAAAACAACGCTTTACGGCTTGTTTGAGCCCAATATCGGTTCTTTGAAATTTATTCGTCACAAGTTAGACCCATCCATTTCTTTTCGTTACACGCCCGATTTTTCCTCTCCGTTTTTTGGCTATTTTACCAGAATTGACACCGGGGGAGTGGTTCAAAAAATTGATAAGTTTAAAAATTCTCCTTACGGCGGAACGCCTACTTCCCGCTCTCAAAGCATGAGCATTAGCGTTAACAATTTTTTCCAGGGGAAATTGATCGACAAAGAGGGCAAGGAGAAGAAGATTGATATCTTAACGGCTAATTTCTCAACACGTTACAATTTTTTGGCTGACAGCCTGAAATGGAGTGATATTTCGGGTAATTTCCGGACACGAATTTGGGGCCGTTCCTTTAGTTTTCGTACCATCCATTCACTTTATCAGTTGAACAGTAAGAATCAAAAAATAAATAAATTTAATAAAATTCCTCAACTAATGTATCTTAACACCTCCTTTAATTTCAGGTTAACGGAAAAAACTTTCCAGCGTAAGAAAAAGAAAGAAAATGACAAAGAGGCCAGCGCAGATTCATTGCAAAAGCAGTTAGCCAAAGAGGGCATCCTGGAAACGCAAACCATTCAATACGAGGAAGAAGACTACATCAATCAGGCAAAAAAAGTGAACATCCCCTGGTCGGTTTCATTTAATTTGAATTACACTTATGATCGGAGACGAGCTCCTGCAGACCGGCATCGATTTGGTTTGAGCTCTAATGCCAGCTTGCAACTGACGAAAAACTGGAAAATCAGCTGGAATGCTATTTTTGATGTTAAAAACAGGAAGATTGCCTCGCAAAATTTCAGCATTTACCGCGATCTGCATTGCTGGGAAATGTCCTTTAACTGGCAACCGGAAATCGGTTATTACTTTTTTCAGATTAATGTGAAGGCTTCGGCCTTGCAGGATATTAAGGTAACGAAGCGCCGCGCCACACGGTTTAGTGGGTACTATTAGCGGACTTAAACTTGTTTAGAATACTTCCTTTAAAAGATGACACGCTTTATCGTGCCAAAATTTTCAAACTCATCGAACTTCTAAGATATTGTTTTTTGGGTTGCGGCTATGCTGCCTTAGTTTGGTTCTCGCAGAACTCGCAGATTCGTTTTTAAAGTAACACGTGACGCGTGACACGTAACAAGTAACAAGCATACCTCATTAACTCGTAACGTGTCATGTGTTACGCGTTACGTTCTTTACAAATCAATACCATTTACGTTTTTTTTGTTTTTTCTGCGCAAATCTGCGCTATCTGCGTGAAAAAAATTCTCTCGCGGAACTCGCAGAATTTCGCAGATTCGTTTTTAAAGTAACACGTGACTCGTGACACGTAACAAGCAAACCTCATTTAACTCGTAACGTGTAACGTGTTACGCGTTACGTTCTTTACAAATCAATACCATTTATGTTTTGTGCGTTTTTTCTGCGTAAATCTGCGTTATCTGCGTGAAAAAAAATATCTCTCGCGGAACTCGCAGAATTTCGCAGATTTTTATTTAACCATTCACCGTTATGTTAAAAGTCAAATAAAAATTAATTCTTTTTACAT
>JAGHBR010000401.1 GCA_021160885.1 Caldisericaceae bacterium | reverse complement strand
ATTCTTTTCTTAAAAATATTTGTATTTGTTAATTAAAAAATTACTAAGCTTTTAATATGAATCATCCATATTTTTTGAAGAAAACCAGCACCAGTTTTAAATCATTGTCTTCCCCAACCATGAGCAACATGTTTTAAGCACTCTCCTTCTATGACAAAATTTTATAAAATATAGGCTGGTTTCGTAATTTTAAAAATAAAGGAATCGGGGAAATGAAAAAATTAAAACCATTATTTTTTGTTTTGTTAATGGCTGTTTTGGCCAATGCCGGTAACCATTTGAGCGCTCAATGGGATTCTCTTTTTGATGGCAAAACATTAAAGGGCTGGGTACAAAAAAACGGTAAGGCTAAACTTAAAGTCAAAGATGAGGCTATTTTTGGAACTACAGTGCCCAGCGAACCAAACAGTTTTTTGTGCACCGAACGGCACTATGCCAATTTCGTTTTGGAAGTGGAATTTTGGATGGATGAGGAGCTGAATTCTGGCGTTCAAATCCGCAGTCAAAGTTCGGCTGAGTACGTGAATGGCAGGGTTCATGGTTATCAGGTTGAGATAGATCCTTCCCCACGCGCCTGGACCGAAGGTATTTATGATTAAGCAGGACGAGGCTGTCTGTACGACATGCGATTAAATGAAGCAGCTCGTAAGGCCTTTAAACACGGAGACTGGAACCATTTGCATATCGAAGCAATTGGAAATCACATTTGCACCTGGATTAACGGTGTACCAGCCGCTAATTTAATTAATTCAGCTTTAAGTGATGGTTTTATTGGTTTGCAGGTGCATCAGCACAAAAAGGCGGGCCTTCAGGTAAAGTGGCGTAACATTCGCCTCCTGGATTTGGGTACAGCGACCGAATTCCCCTGATTAAAAAATGTGAACGAATAGGAATCAGTGATTAAAAAGATTTGTCAAATTTTACTTTTGAGACAACCTATTAAGAGGATGGGCTGTTACCCTTTGTAAGATCAAATTTTAAAATTTAGTGCCAAGCATTTAAATAATTTTGGGAGAATATGATCCTTTGTAACTTATAAAATAGGTCTGATGAAGAGAGACTTTTTCTTTACCATTTATTTTAAGTTTCTAACTTCGGTTTCCGTTGAAACTCCCTTCCTGGTCATCCCAACTAATGCACTGCTATAAAAAATCTCTCCCATAATTTCTTCTTTCTTGTGCATTTAATCATTTTGACCTGCGACTAAAATTCACTATTTTCAAAAAATCAATGTTAAATGTACAGGCAAACGTAATGATCGAACAAAATATCAACGAAATCGCCAAATTAAAACAAACTTTTTCGGCCGGTGAAATGGCCATCAGTCAAAATGACTGGCCGGAGTTCATGAACCAGTTCGAACAATTGCTTGCCACACTAAACAAATCCAATGCCTTCGAGATCAGAGAAATTTTGATTGAACTGGCCGAATTGTTCGAAATCATTTTCAAAACAGGCATGGTAGATGCTTTTGCCAGCCGCTTGAACGAACAGCTCTTTTTTATGTTAGGCGAGCAATTACAACAAACCAATGCCGATCTGTCTAATGAAGCAAAGCAAATCATCCACCTGTACTTAGAACTCTCCCGTCAACCCGGATTTTTAAAACGCATTGCAGAAACCAAACCATGGGAAGAATTAATTCTTAAATTAATAGAAAAAATTAATTTTACACTGGCCGCTTTACTGCGTCAACGCTTTAAATTTTACGCCGACAAAACGATCTTTGGGCTAATCAGTGGCGAAAACGTTTTGCGCTATTCTTTTGCCAATATCAAAGAACGCCTCTGGCAATATGCCCGTGGATTAATCGCCTTAACCGGTCAACAAGTGGCGAATAAACCTCAAATTGCCTTTTTTATGGAAAACAGTCTGGAAATGGCCTTGCTGGATCTGGCCTGTCTTTCAAGTGGTTTAGTCAACGTAATGATCCCGGCCAATTCGGTGGCCAGTCAGGTGGCTTTTATTCTGAATCAAACCGGTGTCAAAGTATTACTGGTTTCCGGACAAAAACAGTTGAACATCGTCAATCAGGTGTGCAGGGAATTAAGCCAGCTTGAACACATTGTGATGATTAAAGAACAACCTGGCGAAGAACACGTGCTTTCGCAGGATCAATTGATTCAGCAGGGCCTGCGCATCACAGATGAACAGGTCATTGCCCGGCAAGAGAGTTTTACCACCTCAGACCTGGCTACCATCATGTACACTTCTGGAACAACCGGCGAACCAAAAGGCATCATGTTTTCACATCTGAACATTGTGTACAAACGCTTCTGCCGGGCCATGGCCTTGCCAGAGATTGGAGGGGGTGATCGTTTTCTTTCTTACCTGCCGCTGTTCCACACTTTTGGCCGTTACCTGGAAATGATCGGTTCGGTTTTCTGGACAGCCGAGTACTATTTCCTGGAAAATCCGGCCATCGAAACCCTGGTGCGTAACATGCAGCTTGTTAAACCCACCGTGTTCATCAGCATTCCCCAAAAATGGCTGCAATTGTACGAGTACATTGGGCAGCGCGTGGACGTAGAATTGGACGACGAGCAAAATATTTTAAAAGTATTAAAGGAAGTGACCGGCGGTGAATTGCGCTGGGGACTTTCGGCTGCTGGCTATTTAGATCCTGAGGTGTTTCGCTTTTTTCAACGCTATGGAGTGGAACTTTTGAGCGGTTTTGGCATGACCGAAGCCACCGGAGGCATTACCATGACCGAACCCGGTAATTACGTTGAAAATGCGCTGGGTAAACCTTTGCCAGGCATCGAAGCAAAATTAGCCGGGGACGGAGAACTTTTAATCCGTGGTTCCTATGTGATGATGGGCTATTATGGCCATCGGCAACAGCCGTTTATTGACGGCTGGTTCCCCACCGGAGACATCATGCGCCGCCTGCCCAACGGCTATTTCGAAATCATTGACCGTAAGAAAGAAATCTACAAAAATATTCGCGGCGAAACGATTGCCCCGCAACGTATTGAAAACTTTTTTTACGATTCTGAATTCGTTAAACAGGTCTTTTTGGTAGGTGACAACCGCCCCTTTAATACCGTGCTGATCTACCCAAATTTAGAAGGAGAAGACAATCCGCTGCGCCAGATGAATGAAAACGAATTACACGATTTCTTTTCGTCGCTGGTCGTTACCGTAAACAACTTTTTAGCGCCCTTTGAACGCATTGTCGATTTCCGCCTGCTCGACCGGCCCTTTTCGGCAGAACACGGGGAGTTAACGGCCAAAGGCACTTTTAAGCGACGCGTTATCGAAAAGAATTTTCATTCATTGATCCAGGCCATGTACGAACGTAGCTTTGTCAATTTTAAATGGCAGGAGCTCACGCTGCAAATTCCCAATTGGTTTTTACGCGAAAAAGGCTATCTGATTAAAGACCTGCAACTCAATGTGCAGGGCATTGTGGTTGCAAAACACAACCGCTTTTTGCCTTTGCAAAGAATTGATGACGACCTGCTGCAAATTGGCGATTACGTTTACCGCTTTAGCGGAAATTTGATTGACATGCAAATGGTTTTTTCTAACCCGCTCTACTGGCTGGGCAATCGGGCGATTATTGAATTTACCGGAGATCAGATTTTTCACTGGTACCGTTTGGACAATTTTAATGACCAGTTGCAAATTGTTCGATTTTTTCACACGGTAGATTTAAAAGATGAAGAACGTCAGCAATTCCAAAAACTGATGGAAGCACAGGAAAAAAGCTTGTGGGGCATTCACCTGGCCTTGCTTCACTTGCAAAGCGAGGATGAGCAGGCCATGAACTCTGGAATCGAATACTTAAAAACCATTTTGGATGACCCGCAACAGCAATTTTACTCTTTACTCAAACAAATTGTTTCCTGTCCGCGTTACGTCTGGTCCATCTCCGCATTGCAAAAGATGTTATTATTGGGAGTAAAACTGTTTAAAGGATTTGCTTTCCAGGAATATTTAAATAAATACCTGCAATACAATTTTCGTTTTTTAACTGAAGATTTTATCAATTATTTAGCGGAAAAATTGGATGTTGATCAGGATATTTTACAGGGTATTCATCAATTGATTAAAAATGAAATCAACCTGATTTCTCCGAACTACCAGATTAAAAACTCAGCTATTCCGGTTTTACTGCATCTTTTAGGGCAAATTGGTGTTTTGCATCCCATGTATTACAAACAGATTCGTCAGTGGATTGTGCGCTATCAGTTGCGAAAGGATCTGCCTGAACTGGCTCAAATTGCATCTGAAGTTCGCAGTAAATTGCTGGCCAGTTTCCGGCAGTGGATCGGAGAAAATCAGAAAATTTCCATCGATGTGGAAACCGGCGAAGAATACCGCTGGAACGATGTGGTTATTTTTGAGGGAGACATTCCACAATCGGACAGGGAATTTTTGTTGAAAGCCATTACGAAGCGGCCGATTATTCGTGAGGCTTTATTTTTGTTAGGCGGCGGCATTTTAGCCGGCCTGTACGACATTCCACCAGGCGGTGTGTGGATCAGCCGGTTGTTTCAGGAACCTGATCACAGTGTTTACCGGGTTTCGGTGCAAACGAGATTTCAGGGTGGCGCCGATTTTGTCATTAACCTTGAGCGCGATCAGCCCACTGAGGCTATCAGAGAAGAGATGAATTGGTTAATTCACTCCGGCGCGCCTGCCCGTGGCATTCGATTGGTTGAAGAATTTAGTGGCTTCTGGCGTGAATTTAATTTGTGGACTGAAGAGTACATCCCCGGAGATTCGCTACAACTTTACATTTCCAGGTTGATGCGACATAACGATGCCGATGCCAAAAATCGTCTTAAAGTGCTCTGGCCCCATTTTGTCTGGTCTGGCATTTCAGCCCATGTAAGCTTTTGGCGGCGAACAGGATACCAGCTGGAAATTGAGGACAAAAGCGCTGCCAACATCATGATTCCACCGCATGATTATCTGACCGGCGTGCGCATTTTCTCCATCCGAAATCGTAAAAAATCGGCAGGCCTGGGCGCCTTAATTTCTGATTTTTACGAGCAATTCGTGGAACCACAATTTAATGCTTTCCCATTTCTAAAAGATGATCAAATTTGGTATTACATTTACAGCGGTATCATGGATGCCGAAGGCGAACAACAAGGTCTGAAACAGTTAAAACAATTGTGTGAAACGAGTCCCCGTTCGCTAAAAAGAGAGGCGCGCAAGGCATTAAAAACTTTTCTAAAATATGTTGAACAGGATGGCTTTGTTCCGCGCAATCTTTATTTTGCCATTCAACGCTTCAAACGTTGGATTAAGCTGAATCCCGATGCCGATTTTTCAGCTCAACTTTTTACTTTAAACGAACTGTTCGAAACTTATCAGCTTTCTCATTTTGAAAAGCGGTACCCGGGAATTAGGATTCGTTTTTACCTGGAAACCGTTTTTAAAGATTCTTCGCCGGAGGTTTGTAAAAAGTTAAAAAACATTATTATGCTGGCGGCTCAGCAAGACATGGCCCATGAAGAACGTCTCAAATTATTTTCCGAAATCAGAAACCAATTTACCCTTTCTGAAAAGGAAGAGTTCTTTTTGAGTCGGCTGGGCTACCCGCACCTGCAACCGGAAGATTCGGCCGGTTGGTTAAGCACTGCGCCCAGTGGTATGCAGCAAAGCGATGTGGTTGTAATTGTGGAAGACTACGATGGCCGGCGCTTTCATGTCCGTAAGCCTATGTCGCCCAAAGAGATTGCCCGCTTGCACAATATTTTTCTGGAAGCCAATTTGCCGGTGGTCTTTAAGCCGGAGCATCGCTTTTTGATTGCCGTTTCGGAGCGCGGCTACGTGATTGGCGGTTTGTTTTATTCTTTTATTAATCCGGAAACCGTACACATGGAAAAGATTGTAGTTACGGCCAAGTACCGCAGAAAGGGCATTAGCGAAGGACTGATGATTGAGTTTTTTAACCGCATGCGCGATGCAGGCTTTAAATCGGTGACCACAGGCTTTTTCCGGCCGGAATACTTTTATCGCTTTGGTTTTAAAATTGAACGAAAATACGCCGGTCTGGTAAAAGATTTAACACAAAAAAGTTAACCAACTAACAAAGATTGTTGCAGGTAGTGTTTGACCTGTTCGCGGGCTTCCTCCAGATCGATGGCAGGTGGCTCGTAAGCCCAGCGGTGAATGATGT
>JAGHBR010000342.1 GCA_021160885.1 Caldisericaceae bacterium | reverse complement strand
TTTTTATTCCTTTAGAATAGATTTTTCCGCATTTATTCTGCGTAATTCTGCGCTATCTGCGTGAAACAAAAATAATTTCTCGCAGAACTCGCAGAAGCTCGCAGATTCGTTTCTAAAGTAACACGTGACGCGTGACAGGCCAACCTCATTTAACTCCTAACGTGTCACGTGTTACTCGTTACGTTATTTCATTTATGTTTTGTGCGTTTTTTCTTCGAATTTCTGCGAATTCTGCGTGAAATTAAAATAACACCTGCTTTGTTAGATGCGTGTGCCATAAGATTTTCTCTCGCAGATTATTTTATTCTTTATCTATTCTGCAGACCTCTGTGTAGTCAAGCTGTTTAAACTTATTAAGAATTTCTTCTCCCAAAGTTAAACAATTTCCATATCTAAAAACACAAAAGGCAGCTTGACGCTACCTTAAACGTGCACCTGGAAGGACTCGCCCCGCAAGCGGGATAAGGCCGCAAAGCGGCACCAAACCTCAACCAACAGATAAACCTTCCCCTAAAACACAAAAGGCAGCACAACGCTGCCTTAACCGTGCACCTGGAAGGACTCGAACCTTCAACCAACGGATTAAGAGTCCGCTGCTCTGCCAAATTGAGCTACAGGTGCAATCTCATTTAACAGACTTTAAATTTACAAAGGGATTATTTTTAATGCAAATCAGATTTCAAGCACCTCAATTTTTTCCATCACTTTATTAACCAGCCCTTCCACATCCAGCATTTTTTCGGCTTCGAGCACTTCGTGCAGTTTGGCGCGTGTTTCCGGCTTGCGCGGCATAAAACGCGTACAGGCATCATCATGAGGCTTTGACGAAATTTCATACGTACCGATTTTGCGGGCAATGGCAATGATCTCTTCCTTGTCCAGACCAATCAAGGGACGCAACACCGGTAAAGTAATGGCTTGTTCAATGGCGCCCAAATTTTCCAGTGTTTGAGAGGCCACCTGACCTAATGCCTCGCCGGTTATAACCGCCTTTAAACCTTCCTTCTTTGCCAGACGTTCGGCAATACGCATCATAAAACGGCGATACAAAATGACACGTAATTTATCCGGACAATTAAAGACAATTTCTTCCTGAGTTTCAGCAAAAGGCACCATGTACAGTTTTGCATTAAACTGGAACTGATTTAAAACGCGCGCTAACTCAATGACCTTTTCCTGTGAAAATTTATTGGTGTAGGGGTAGGAATGAAAATGAATGAACGAGCATTTGGCGCCCCGTTTTAATGCAAGATACGAAGCGACCGGCGAATCAAAACCGCCAGAAAGCAACACCAGCACTTTTCCGCTGGAGCTGACCGGCAGCCCCCCCGCGCCTTTGAAGCGATCAATATAAATCAACGCCTGATCAGTCATAACTTCAATGTGACA
The DNA here is from genome assembly GCA_021160885.1 of Caldisericaceae bacterium. GTDB lineage: Bacteria > Calditrichota > Calditrichia > Calditrichales > Calditrichaceae > Caldithrix. The sequence continues at coordinate 2,035 of JAGHBR010000342.1, read as the reverse complement.
GGTCAGTTCCGGCCGTGTTAGATCGACCTGCTTGCCCAGCGCTTCAACGATTTTTGCTCCTACTTCCACATTGAGTTCCTGCGAAGTAAGGGGAAACGATTTATCGGCCCGTTTACTGCGCACGGCAAAGGTGGTAAATGTTTTATCTTTTATCAAATTCAGTGCGCTTTGAATAATTTTCTCAGGATCCGCTTCTACCGCAATCACTGGCGAAAAATTCGCCAGACCAAAAACTTTTTCCAATGCAGATTTGACCCGCTCATCAGGAACCGTTTCGTCATATTTAATTAAAAAGCGTTTATGTTCTTTGCGAATCGAAAATTTAGAACCGGGCAATTCGCGGGCCAGACTTTTGCGCATGTTGGTTTCCAGCACGCGTTCAAAATAATTGCGGTTGCCTTTTTTTAAACCGATTTCGCTGTAATGACACAAAAATAGCTTACTCATGAAATTTTTCTCACCTTTTCTACCGCTGTTTTCAATTTTTGTAAAAGATGCTCCACTTGTTCCGCGGTTGTAAAACGCCCTAAACTGATGCGAATCGTGCCTTTTTTAAACTTTTGTGGCAGATGAATAGCATCCACGATACGGCTAGCTTTCAACTTGCCAGTCGAACAGGCCGATCCGGTTGAAATGGCGATGCCTTCGCGATCCAACAAGATGGCCAGTAGCTCGCCATCCACATTTTCAAAAGAAACGTTTAAAATATGGGGCACACTGTTTTCTGAACTATTAATTCGGGCTCCCGGGATGTTCTGTTGCACAAACTCTGTAATGGCCTCTTTAAAGGAGGCCAGCTGTTGCCACTCTTCCTGTCTTATCTGCCGGTAAATTTCTGCAGCTTTTTGAAACGCCACAATGCCCGGCACATTAACCGTCGAAGAACGCAAGCCATTCTCATGCCCGCCACCATGCAAAAGCGGTTCAAGGGAAGTGCCCTGTTTTACGTAAAGCAATCCAACGCCCAGCGGCCCGTAAATCTTGTGCGCCGAAGCAGTTAAAAAATCGATATTAAAAGACTTAACATTCAATGCCAACTTTGCAAATCCCTGCACCGCATCGGTGTGAAATAAGACGCCTGCCGCACGGCATAACTGCCCGATGGTCTCGATTGGCTGAATGGTTCCTAATTCATTATTCACCCAAATCACAGAAACCAGCAACGTATTGCTCTTAATCCTTTTTTTAACCTCATCAGGATCAAGCTGGCCTGTTTGGTCTACGGGGATCATTTCAACTTCAAAGCCCAGTTTTTCTAAATACAAAGCCGTTTGCAGTACCGAAGCATGTTCCACCGCGCTGATTAAAAGATGATTCTTTTCCGGAAAGCGAGCGGCCAGCCCCTTGAACACCAGATTGTTACTCTCTGTAGCCGAAGCAGTAAAAACAATTTCCGAACTTCTGGCCCCCAGATAGCGAGCAAAAAATTCCCGCGCTCTGTCCAGATGTTCTCTCATATCTCGAGCAAAGGAATGGATTCCGGCTGAGTTGCCGTAGTGTTCCTCATAAAATTGCATTAATACCTGCCGAACCTGTGGATCCAGCGGTGTATTAGCCGCATAATCGAAATAAATTTTTTCCATGCTCGTTAACTTTCAAATTCAACCTGGGGCACAAATTTCGCAATTCTAAGCCAAAGAGACAAATATATTTAGAAATCAATCATCCATTCACTACAAAGTTTTTGGATTTGCAGAAATCCTTTGTATTTCACCTCAATTGAAAAATCAAAAGTTAGATATTACTTTGGGTTACGGCCATCAACTTATCTCGTTAAACTTGAGAAACTTAAAATTTTTAATTTTAGGAAACCTTTTAAAAATAGAGGATTCTCCAAACCAGTCGTCATTCCACACTTGATGCGGGATCTAATATTTACAATATATTAGGGATTCCCGCCTGCGCGGGAATGACATGCCTGTGCGGGAATGACCTTCATAATGATTTTTTTCAATGAGTGTTTAAGAAACTTGACCATTGGCAGCTTGATGCCTGTTAAAAAGTATTGCAATTCAAATAATTAATGATTATATTT
>JAGHBR010000006.1 GCA_021160885.1 Caldisericaceae bacterium | reverse complement strand
TACATTGTCAATCCTCCAGTAAGCACCGATTCCGTGATGTTGACCTTAAACGTAAACATGCGTGTCCAGGTGCTGGAAGGCAATTTCGATCCGGCCAATGATTTTGTTGTTGCGGCTGGTTCTTTCCAGGGCTGGAATCCTGCAGCATCCGATCCAATGGATGATTCCGATGGCGACAGTATTTACACCGGTACCTACAAAGTGCCTACTAAAGCTCGCTATGAATATAAATTTGTAATTAATGCTACTGATTGGGAACCGACACCTAACCGCGCCGTAGTGATTGATACGGTTGATGTTGAAGTTCCGCCTGTTTATTTTGCGGATGACAGCGTGGTTACCATCAAGAAAAACGGAAATGTTAAATTTTCCGTTAACACTGATGTATTAATTGAAGTTGGCTTATTTGATCCTTCTGTCGATTCCGTTCATGTACGCGGAAGTTTCAACGGTTGGAATTCAGATGATGCAGCACGCTCACACATGAATCAAAACCTGAGCAATCCTTTGAACTGGTTCTTGAATGTTCCTTTTGAAGCATTTGGTGTTGGCGATCCTCTCTACTACAAATTCTGGATTATGAAAAAAGATAACATGATTAATGGCGTGGCCTGGGAAGACACTTGGGAACGTCCAACCCATACCGGTGGCGGAAACCGCACAGCTTATTTTGAAGGTACCGACAATCAGGAAATCGAACCGGATTACTACGATCACATTCAGCCGGATTGGGTAGTTCCAGAAGGAACAGGCTTAAAGGTAACCTTTAATGTAGATATGAGTCCGGCTGCCGATCCGAATCTGCAACCAATTCCCTTTACTGCTGGCGAAGACACCGTTTACTGGATTTGCGAGCAACCGTCTTTCTGCGTTACTCAGGGCTGGGAAGACACCGATGAAATGAAAGTTCTGGCCTTAACAGACCCGGAAGGCGACATGATTTATTCCGGTACGCTGGAAGTTCAGGAACCGGCCTGGAACGGTTTTGTTTACCGCTACGCTTTTATTTCCAAGAGTGATGGTGGTACCTGGCAGTTTGAGCCATCTGGCTATTCGAACTTTGCCTACCGTGCCCGTTACGTTGGTCAGGATGCCGCACGCAGCTTCCCATACAAAGAATGGAACATGCCGGTCGATACCTGGACCAATGCCGAGCTGAAAACACAGGATCAAGAAACCGATCCTTACACCTCTTTAACAGCCATTGGCGAACCGGCTAAGGTAGTGCGTGAGTTCAAGCTGAACCAGAACTACCCCAACCCATTCAACCCGACCACTACAATTAGCTTCAGCTTACCGGAAGCTTCTCGCGTTACGCTGGCTGTTTACAATGTGTTGGGTCAGAAGGTTCGCACCTTGATTAATAACCAATTGGCAACTGCCGGTTTGCACGCCAAACAGTGGGATGGACGTGATGATGCCGGGCGTCAGGTAGCCTCTGGTATTTATTTCTACAAATTAGAAGCTGGTAATTTTTCTTCCATCAAAAAGATGGTATTGATGAAATAACCTTCTTTTGTACAACCGATCCCGCATAGGCGGGGTCGGTTTTTTTTATTTTCCTGATTTTTTAAGAGGCGGGAGACTGGTAATGACTTTGTTAGATTATTTTATTGTAATTGTTTACCTAGCAAGTATGGTTTTGGTTGGTCTTTATTTTAGCAAAAAAGCTTCTCAGGGCATTGATTCTTATTTTCTGGGCGAACGTGGTTTGCCCTGGTGGGCCTTGGGCGCTTCAGGCATGGCATCTAATCTCGATATTTCCGGAACAATGATTAATACAGCCTTTGTCTTTGCTCTTGGGCTAAGCGGTTTTTTTATTGAAATTCGTGGCGGAGTAACTCTGATCATGGCCTTTTTGATGATCTTTCAGGGGAAGTGGAACCGGCGGGCGCTGGTCATGACCCTGGCCGAATGGATGCATTTCCGTTTTGGCAAAGATCGTCAGGGAGATCTTGCGCGCTTAATTGCCGCTCTTTCCGTGATCATAGTTACTGTGGCCATGATTACTTATTTCGCCATTGGTGCGGGAAAATTTGTGGGTGAGTTTTTGGGCATTCCCTCTTTCTGGGGCTTTTCATCCGAGTTCTGGGCCGCTACCTTAATGATCGTTTTAGCCATGATTTACACAGTGGCCAGCGGTTTGTATGGCGTGGTCTGGACCGATGTATTTCAGGGTGTTCTCATTTTTATTACCATTATGTTCATTTGCATTTTGGCCTTTACAAAATTTCACTTACCTGATGTGTTCAATGTTTCCGTACCGTTAAAGGATGGTGGATTCATGGCTTTGCCCACTACTAAAGAAGCATGGACCAGCGTCATTCCCCATTGGAAACTGAATTTACCGGCAGAATCGGCCTATTCCATTTACAATCTGTTTGGTATTGCTATTTTGTTTTACTTGTTAAAGGTTACGCTGGAAGGTAGCGGCGGCACCAGCCAATACATGATTCAACGATTTTTTGCTTCGCGTAGTGATCGCGAATCTGGTCTGTTGTCCCTTTTCTGGACTTTTTTACTGGGCTTTCGCTGGCCGTTTATTGCCGCCATTGCCATGATGGGCGTGGTCTTCGGTACGCAGCAGGGGGTAATCTCCGACCCGGAAAAAGTATTACCGGTCGTCATTAACCAATTAGTACCCATCGGATTGAAAGGTTTAATGGTGGCCGGCTTAATGGCTGCAGCCATGTCTACCTTTGATTCCACCGTTAACGCCGGAGCAGCTTATTGGGTAAAAGATATTTACCAGGCCTATATTAATCCCAGGGCATCAGAAAAAAAATTGCTTCTACACAGTCGTTTGGCCTCGGTTGCCATTGTATTGCTGGGCCTTGGCTTTATGTTACTAATCAAAAATATTAATGAAATTTGGGGCTGGATTACTTCAAGTTTAGGCGCCGGTATGCTCATTCCTACCCTGGCGCGCTGGTATTGGTGGCGTATGAACGGCTATGGCTTTTCATTAGGCATTGTTACCGGAATGGTAGCTGCCGTGTTGCAAAAGGCATTTCTGCCCGGTATTCCGGAATATTTTGCTTTTACCATCGCCACTTTGGCTTCTCTAATCGGTATGATTATTGGCACCTATTTGGGACCGCCAGCCAGCGAAGAAGTATTGCTTGAATTTTACAAACGGACGCGACCCTTTGGTTTTTGGGGGCCTGTAAAGAAAAAATTAAAACCTGAAGTTCTGGCTCAAATTGATCAGGAAAACCGTCGGGATATTATTGCCACTTTTTTTGCGGTTCCCTGGCAGGTGGTTCTGTTTTTAACCGGCATGACCGTTATTGTACATCGTTGGGATGAATTCTGGTGGTTGTCATTGATTCTGATTGGCCTTTCGGTTGGGCTATATTTTTATTGGTTCAGGCATTTATCCACAGAGGTTAAAGTCGATTAAAATAATAATTTGTGTTAAAAATTGATTGAAAAATAGAGAGTTTTCCACAATTATTTACGAATAAAATGATGCATTTTGGCAACAAGCAAATATTAAAAAAATGGGTAACAATCATACACCTTATTGGCTTAATTACATTATTAACAATAAGTTGTATGCGCACTTCGGAAAAAATCGTTGTTTGGTCTTCCATGCGCCCTGTAGAAAGGGCCTTGCTGGACACACTTTTACACGAGTTTTCCACAAGTTATCCACAATATCGTTTTGCACAGCTTTTTTACGCTCCGGAAGAGGCCCGAACAAATTTTATCATCAGTTCTCTGGCGGGCAAGGGACCTGCTTTGATCCATGGCGCCAATGACAATATTGGGCCGTTTGTGGAACTGGACGTAATTCAGCCCTTAGAAGCCTTTTTTTCAAAAACAGAGTTAGATTCCTTTTTAGATTCACCTTTTCCGGCAAACACTTATTTTAAAGGTCATCTGTTTCAGATAGCCGATCGGGTAGGTAACCATCTCTGCCTGATTTACAACAAACGGCTGGTTAAAAAGCCGCCGCAAACCATGAGCGAGTTGATTGCCATGGGGCAAAAATTAACGGTCGATAAAAACGGCGACGGCAAACCCGAACGTTACGCCATTGCCTGGAATTACACCGAACCCTTCTTCTTTATTCCGTTCATTACCGGTTATGGTGGCTGGTTGTTTGATGAAAACTATCATCCAACGCTGAATACGGGGCAACTAAAAAGGCGGCACAGTTAATTTACAATTTAGTGAATAAGTACAAAATTATGCCCAAAGAAGCGGATTATGAAATTGCTAATGCGCTCTTTAAAGACGGCCTTTCGGCCATGATTATTAACGGTCCCTGGTCTTTTGCTACCTATTTGAGGAACAACATTCCCATTGGTATTGCCCGCATTCCTAAAATTGACGAAACCGGTCTCTGGCCGGCGCCGTTGGTTTCACCGATGGGCTATTCGCTAAACAAGAATTTGACCGGGCAAAAAAGACGGGTGGCCGTAAAACTGCTGAAGTATCTGACAAGTGAAGAAGTCCAGTTACGTTTTATAAAACTTAGCGGCACCATTCCCAGTCGTAAAACAGCTTTTAAAGACAGTTTGGTGCAGAACAACGAACTCATTCGTTCGGCTCTGGATCAGTTGATGGTAGGTAAGCCGATGCCTGTTGTAACCGAAATGCGCTGGATTTTTGACGCCATGCGACCGGCCTATCAGGGAATTTTTACCGGACAGGTAAAGCCTGAGCAGGCAGTTGAGCAAATGCAAAAGTTAGCAGAAAAATTAATCAGGGAGAACCGTGAATAGTAGTATCTTCAGTTCACAAAACCGCTTGGTTTATCTTTACGTCATGCCGGCCATTGTTGTGATGAGCCTGATTGTGGTCTGGCCTTTTTTGTACAATGTGGTCATTTCCTTTTCCAACATGAATTTAACTCATTTTAAGGACTGGCATATTATTGGTTTAAAAAACTACTGGTCGGTGCTCAGCGACGGCACTTTCTGGTACTTTTTCTTTAAAACCATCCTGTGGACGGTACTGAATTTGATTTTTCATGTGGGCATTGGCGTTATGCTGGCTTTGATTATTAATGAAGATATTAAAGCCAAATCATTTTTCAGAACGCTGCTTATTTTGCCCTGGGCTGTTCCGCAATACATTACGGCCTTAACCTGGCGCGGAATGTTTAACAGTGAGTACGGCGCCATTAATTTACTTTTGGGACGCTTGTTCGGCATAGAAATCCCCTGGCTCTCGACGGAATGGGGCGCTTTTGCAGCCTGTTTGATTACCAACATCTGGCTGGGCTTTCCATTTATGATGATTGTCGCTTTAGGCGGCTTGCAAAGCATTCCGCGCAGCTTCTACGAGGCGGCAGAAATTGACGGCGCTTCGCGCTGGCAGCAGTTTAAAAACATTACAGTTCCCTTGCTTAAACCCGTGATGGTACCGGCCATTACCCTGGGCGTCATCTGGACCTTTAACAACTTTAATGTGGTCTGGCTGGTCAGCAATGGCGGGGAACCATCAGACAAAACGCATATTCTGGTCAGTTGGGTTTACAAAGCCGGTTTTACCTATTTCAGAATGGGCTACGCCGCTGCTTTTTCGATGGTTATATTTATCATTTTACTGGTCTTTAGCTGGCGGTTCATCATGAAAACCAAAGCCACCGAAAACGTTTACTCGTAAGGGAAGAACGATGAAAAAAAGTGTCAGAAAACTCTCTGTATTTGAAAAATTCCTGGCTTATGGAGTGTTGATTTTCTTTTCTCTCTTTTCCATTTACCCCATTCTGGTTGTTTTTTCCATTTCTCTGCGACCTGGTGATCGTTTGTTGAGCAAATCACTGGCTATTATTCCGGAAAACTTTACCTTTCAAACTTACGTGAACTTATTTACCGGCCAGCCCTTTTTACGCTGGATGTTTAACAGTCTAATCGTTTCTATTTCGGTGACCATTTTTGCCGTGGTATTGGCTGCCACGGCCGGTTACGCTTTTTCGCGCTTTAAATTTAAAGGCCGCAATGCATCCATGATTGGTTTAATTACAACGCAGATGTTTCCGGTGACCATGTTGCTTTTGCCCCTGTTCATTATCATGATTCGTCTCGGCTTTTACGATAGCTACTGGGGTTTAATCATCGCCTATTCGGCCACGGCTTTGCCTTTTACCGTCTGGCAAATGAAAGGCTATTACGACACCATTCCCTTTAGTTTGGAAGAAGCAGCTACCATTGATGGAGCCAGTCAGTTTACAACCTTTTACAAAATCATTTTACCACTGGCTTTACCTGCTTTGGCCATTACCTCGCTGTTTTCCTTCATGACGGCCTGGTCCGAATATCTGGTGGCGGCCGTGTTGATTCAGGACAAAGATTTTTTTACCTTGCCACTCGGTTTAAAAATGTTCTCCTCAAACATGGAAGTGGCCTGGGGACTTTATTCTGCCGGCGCTATTGTGGTCAGCATTCCGGTGGTCATTCTCTTTTTAAGTTTAAGCCGCTGGTTAATCTCGGGCTTAACTCTGGGGAGTGTAAAAGCATGAAAATATTTCGGCTATTGTTAATCGGATTAATCTTGATTTTGGCGACTCAATGTACATCCAAATCTAAAAAATTCAGCAGCCTTTTAAAAGAAATCGAATCGCTGTCAGCAGAGCAAAAAGCCGAACGCCTAGAAATATTTGTAGCTCAAAACGAATTCCCTTTTGTGGAAGATTCAACGGTTTACTTTTTAGCCGAAGACACAACAGGACAAACGGTCTATTTGGCAGGGGATTTAACAGCCTGGCAACCCGATTCTATTGCCTTAAAACGGATTGGCAATACACGCTTTTGGTACACTTCTCTAACCTTGCCGCAAAAGGCACGAGTGGAATACAAGTTTGTCTGCGGGAAGCGCTGGTTTCTGGATTCTTTTAATCCTTTAAAAGATGAAGGCGGCTTTGGCGCCAATTCGGTGCTGGTTATGCCAGCCTATCAATTTCCGCAGGAAGTCTTATTTAAGCCTGAGTTTCAAAAAAGCGCTCTGGACACTATCTCTTTTAAAAGTCGTTTGCTGAACAATCGCCGTAACATTTATTTTTATAGGCATCGTCAGGCAGGCCCGAATTCACCTTTGATTGTCTTTCATGACGGGGGCGCCTATTTAAAATTTGGAAAAACCAGAATTATTCTGGATAACCTGATTGGGCAAAAAATACTGGAACCTGTACTCGCTGTTTTTGTCGATCCCCGTAACCGCAAACGGGAATACTGGTTTAATGACCTGTATTTAAGGATGATCTTTAGGGAGCTGTTGCCCTTTTTAAAAGGAAAATATGGTCTTAAGAACAATCGATTGGCGATGGGCGGAGCTTCTTTGGGAGGTCTCGTTTCGGTTTATGCGCTTAAGGACTACGCTTCTCAAATTGATTTTGTATTCTCACAGTCAGGGGCTTTTTGGATTGAGAATGAAAGAATCGTTAAAGAAGTAGAAAAATTCCCGGTAGTCAAAAGTTTCCTGTTTTTAAGTTATGGCTTGTTTGAGAACCTGGAAAAAAGTCATAATAAATTAGCTGAGGCTTTGAGAAAAAAAGGAATCAATTTTGAAATGAAAAAATATTACGAAGGACATAACTGGGGCAACTGGCGCGCTCACTTAAAAGAGGCGCTCTTACCATTTGCCGGAGGAAAGGTAAAATGAACGAAACAAAATTAATGGAACGCTTGCGAGCGCTGGGGTTTACTACTTATGAATCAAAAGCCTACATCACCTTATTAAAGAACAATCCCAGTACACGATACGAATTAAGTAAAAATTCTGGCGTACCACGTTCGGCCATTTACGACGTGATAAAAAAGTTGGAAACTTTAGGCGCTGTAAATGCGCTTTATACCAGTCCGGAAAAATACGTGCCCTTACCGCCAGATCAATTATTAGGCCTGCTGGAACGACAGTTCAAAGAACGGTTGGAAGATGCCCGCAAAGCGCTGGAACAATTCGATACTGAAATTGAGCCCGGTCATTTGTGGAACATTGTCGGCTATCAAAACATGCTACACAAAGCCAGAGAGATGATCTCCAACGCCAAAGAAACTATTTTCCTTTCGATCTGGGATCGTGAATGTAAAAAATTAAAGGAAGACCTGGATGCCGCACACGATCGAGGGATTCGCATTATTGCCTTTTCCTTTACCCCTTTAGACTTAAAGGTTGAGGAAAAATACAGTTACAACATTCCAGAAAAAGAATTGCTTAATATCTGGGAAAGAAAAATCATCCTGGTGGTTGACCAAAGCCAGCTGCTGATGGGCGAAGCGGATGACCGTTACACCAAGAAAACCGCCTGGACAGACAACAAAGCGATTGTTGATATTGCAACCAATCACATCATTCTGGACATTACCCTGTACGGCATCAGGATGAAAGAAGACGTCAGTCAATCGGTAGTGGCCATGCAAAAAGGCGGGTTTGAAAATTTGGACAAACTGATTGAAAAGTACAAAAACAAACAGATCTCACCGATTTTTTAAGTGGAAATTACTTAAATGCAAATAGATGCCCGACAAATTTTTAATAAGGTTGAGCCAAAGATTAAGAGATTGGGCTTTGATAGCTATTTTCTTAATTTAGGCGATGAATCCGGGCCCATTAATCCTGGTTGGGCCAAAGGACAGGTCATTTATGAAATCTACGTACGAGCCTTCTCTGAAGAAGGTACTTTTAACGCTGTAAAAAATGCGCTGCCCGCGTTAAAAGAAAAAGGAATTGAGATCATCTGGTTTATGCCCATTTTCCCCATTGGTCAGGTGCATCGCAAAGGAAGCCTGGGCTGCCCGTATTCTATCAAAGATTATTTTACCGTGAATCCTGAATATGGCACGGAAAACGATTTTAAAAATCTGGTACAAACGGCCCATCGCCTGGGTCTAAAAGTGTTGATTGACATGGTGCCCAATCACGTGGCGCATGATTACGTGTATCTGAAAAAAATTCCGCAGTTAGTTAAATATGATGACCAGGGCCGGCCATTGCGTAAAATTGCTGACTGGACGGATGTGGCTGACCTTGACTATTCTCAAAAAGCGACCTGGCAGCACATGGCCAGTGTGATGGAACACTGGATCAAAAAATTTGACATTGACGGCTACCGGTGTGATGTTGCGGGGTTGGTACCTCTGTCCTTCTGGGAATGGATTATTCCCCAATTGCGACAATTAAAGAACGATTTTTTTCTGTTAGCCGAATGGGAAAGTCACCGGCTACATCTCACCGGCTTCAACAGTTCATACGACTGGAGTACGCTGGATCTTTTTAGACTTGCCCTAAAACAGCAAGAACCGCTTGAAACTCTGGCCGAATGGGCGCTGGCCAAAAAATCATTTTACCCTAAAAATGCTTTGCCTTTACGCTTTTTAGAAAATCATGATTTACCGCGAGCGGCTTCTCAATTTAATAATGCCCAGCTATTAACAGGCCTGTTGTTTATTTTTACCCTGCACGGCATTCCTTTAATTTACAATGGGCAGGAAATAGGCGCCAGCCAAACGCCTTCTCTATTTGAAAAAGAACCGGTTGATTGGCAAAAAAAGAACCCAACAGTGGAACGATTTCTTGAAAAATTGATAGCGCTAAGAAAGGAACTTCCAGATCTGTCATCCAGTCAATATTCTTTCGTGGAAAAATATTTCAAAGAGGATATCTGGCATTTGAAGAAAAATAATCTGGTAGTCGTCATCAATTTTAGCGGCAATGAGCGAAAAATTCCTCTGCCGAACGGTAAGTTAATCCTAAATACGTCCAGTAAATTTGAAACAAAACAGGGGCAATTGATTTTGAACGGCTATCAGGGACTCTTGTTTATGGAGAAGAATTAAGAAAAGAATAAAATTAAATAAAAAGGACTTTCCAATATGTTCAACAAACTGCATCTGCTAATTATTTTTATTTTAACCATTAATCTTGGGTTTGTTACCGGCCAGGTGGTTACAACAGAACCGCCCTATGCTACAGTCAACGATTCCATTGTGGTTTATTTTCATGCCGATCGCGGCGATCAGGGGTTAATGAATTATTCCGGCACTGATGTTTATGCCCACACTGGTGTGATTACCAACTTGAGCAGCGGTCCAAGCGACTGGCGTTACGTGATCGCCGAATGGAACCAAAATTTGCCAAAAGCCAAATTAAACAAAATAGACCAGAATCTCTGGAAGCTGACGATTGGTCATCCTTACGATTATTATGGTGTTCCCAAAAGTGAAAAAATTTTAAAATTAGCCTTTGTCTTTCGCAATTCCGATGGTTCCAAAACAGGTCGTGGTGTGGGCGGAGCCGATATTTTTTACGAGCTTTATGAGCCAGGTATTAATCTTGTAATTGTGCAACCGCAGGTTAAAGTTCAATATGGCCTGCCAGAACGCTCTCCTGTTTTCATGAATGCGGGCGATTCTCTAAAAATTGTTTTAACTGCTGCTGCCATTGGAACAAAGCATAAGCAATTTAATCTGCGCATTAACGGAACTATAGTATGTCAGACAACCGATGACACCTTAAAATACACCTATCATGCCCCGCTGGAAGACCATGGCAAAAAAACCGTTTACGCTTCGGTACGTGACACGGCCAATAACGAAAGTTCACAGACTTTTGTTTTTATGGTTCAACCAATTCAAACAGATGAAAATCGGCCTGCGCATATTATTGAAGGCGAAAATTATCAGGATGATCAAACGGTGACTTTGTGCCTGTTTGCGCCTTACAAAAAATTTGTTTACCTGATTGGTGATTTTAATGATTGGAAGGTTGACGAAGCCTATCTAATGAAAAAGGATTCTGTGGATCAGGACAGCACCTATTTCTGGTTAACTCTCTCCGGCCTTACGCCAGGGCAGGAATATTCCTACCAATATCTGGTTGACGGTGAAATTCGAATTGCAGATCCTTACACAGAAAAAGTACTGGATCCCTGGCATGACAAGTACATTTCCAATGAAACTTACCCTGATTTAAAATCCTACCCTGAAGGCAAAACCGATTTTCCGGTGTCCGTTTTGCAAACCGCACGGCTGCAATACCAGTGGAAAGTAGAGAATTTTAATCGTCCCGAACCAGAAAAACTGGTTATTTACGAATTGCTGTTAAGAGATTTTTTAGCCAAACATGATTTTAAAACATTGATTGACACACTAAATTATTTACAAAAATTAGGCGTAAATGCAATAGAATTGATGCCGGTAAACGAGTTTGAAGGAAACGAGAGCTGGGGTTACAACCCTTCCTTTTATTTTGCGCCGGACAAATACTACGGCCCGGCCCAGAATTTAAAACGGCTTGTCGATTCTTGCCACGTACGAGGCATGGCGGTGGTATTGGATATGGTTTTGAATCATGCCACTTCTCAATGCCCGTTGGTGCGTTTGTACAATGAAGGAGATTATGGCCGGCCGACGCCTGAAAATCCCTGGTTTAATGTGGAATCACCTAATCAGGCCTACAACTGGTTTAATGACTTTAACCATGAAAGCCCGGCCACACAAAAATTTGTAGATCGCGTCAATCGTTTTTGGTTGAGCCATTACAATGTGGATGGTTTTCGCTTCGATTTTACCAAAGGCTTTACAAACACGCCCGGCGATGGTTGGGCCTTTGACGGTAAAAGGATTAATATTTTAAAACGAATGGCAGACCGGATATGGAAAACAAAGAGCGACGCTTACGTTATTTTAGAACATTTTACGGACAATAGCGAGGAGAAAATTCTTGCCAGCTATGGCATGCTGCTATGGGGTAACATGAATTACAATTACAGCGAAGCTGCCATGGGCTACCACGACAACAATAAATCCGATCTGAGCTGGGGCTATTACAAAATTCGCGAATGGGACAAACCGCATCTGGTAACCTATATGGAAAGTCACGACGAAGAACGGCTCATGTACAAGAATTTAACTTATGGC
>JAGHBR010000251.1 GCA_021160885.1 Caldisericaceae bacterium | reverse complement strand
TTTTGTTATTGATTTAATAATTTATGTTATTTTTATGATAAAAAGGAGCAGGATTAAAAGGCGAGGGGTCAAGCCTCAGGCGTACGCATGAATTGAATGAGACTTAATGAGACAATGCTTAGTCCGGCTCCAAAAATAAAGGGTATTTTGTAATTTAATATCCACAATAAGCCGCCCAGGGCCGGGATGAAGACGGCGGCAATGTGGTTTACCGTAAAACCAAAAGCCATGGATGGGGCAATATCCTGCGGCTCGCCGATTTTTTGAAAGTAAGTGCGAATGGCAATGGCGAAATTAAAAAAGATATGGTCCAATATGTAAAGCAGGGCGATAATCCATCGGTTCTGTACAAAGGCATAAGCCAGAAAGATGAAAATTAAACTAAAATATTCCAGAGACAACACCTTGCGTTCACCAAAGCGAATAATGGCCCGGCCGATCATCGGGCTTAAAAAATAGTTGATCACATTATTTATTACAAAAAGTGCGGTTACTTCACGAATGGAGAAATGAAATCTTTTAACCAGTAAAAAAACGGCAAAGGCCACAAAAACTTGCCGACGGGCGCCGGCTAAAAAGGTTAGTGCATAGTAAAGCCAGTATTTCTTTTTGACAATCATCCTTTTGTGTTGAACTGGCAGCGTTTTGTCAACCGGGTCCTGCAATAAAGCCCATGCTGCAATCATCATAATCAGTAATCCTCCACTCAGGTAAAGGTTCTGGTAGCTTAGCAGGTAGGTTAAACCATAAATGGCCATGCCGGCAAAAATATTAGAGGCGGCACTGATGCTGCGAATTTTTCCAAACACCCAGGGAGAGGTCTCTCTGTCAAAGTATTGCAAGGTTAATGATTGATTGGTGGTTTCGTAATAATGAAAACCAAAGCTCATGATCAGCGTGGTCAGGATTAATCCGCCAAAACTTGGTAAAAAACCGGTTAGCGCCACCCCAAGGCCCAGAATGAGAATGGACAGGGCTGAAAGTTTGTGTTCTGCAATGATCTTTAGCAGAAAAATGGCCAGCAACGCTAAAAAACCGGGTATCTCGCGTACCCCCTGAATGATGCCCACATGGTTGCCACCGAGATGAGCGACTTCAACGGCAAAATTATTAAACAATGTACGCCAGATTTGCAAACCGGCGGTGGAAGCAATGGTTAAAACCATTAAATAGCGGTACATAGGATTGCGTTTAATTTGTTCCATTGGCCAAATTCCATTAACTTAAAGCCATTGAAAATCTAAATTTAAAAATAGAGACCTTTGAAAAAATCGAAGCTTCTTCAAACCTGTCAACTTAGAGATTCCCGCCTGCGCGGGAATGACATTCTTGGTGATTTTTTTAAAGGTTTTAAATAATGAAATTAGTACTTTTTATCCATAAATTGCAATTATTGTTTTACCAATCATTTAAGGAGGGAATATTTTGCGTAATAAACGGATCAAATACTGGCGGGAGGATTCCTTTCTGTCAACCAATGGTTCTATTTTAAAATATGATAAACTGGAACATGGCGTACTAGGGTTCATTGGCATGTTTACTTCATTATGGCTTGTTAGCTCGCCTTCAGCACAGGTGATTGTCCTATTTTTTTTAAGCTGGAACATTGTCGGAGTCCTTTGGGAATTGTTTCAGTTACTCGTCAGGCAGCTTCCAATTGAAACAAAAGATTTAGCGGCTAACAATGTGGGAATTGTCGGGGCGGGGCTTTTAGGTTTTTTTATCTTTTAAAAAATGTAACTTTTTGACAAAATTTTTCGTATTAACAAATAAATTCTATGAATATGGTTTTAAAACATATGGAGTAGTTGAATGGAGCTACTGAAAAGATTTGTCATAATTTGTTGCTTGTGTCTGGTTGGGTTTTCCGGTCTTCCGGCGCAGGAAAAGTCAAAGAAAGATTACGAAAAGATGTTCTCCATGCCCGAAATTGAGCGTCGGGCAACGGAAAGATACATTGACCAGACTGACAAACCCGTGAAGCGATTTGAAGAAGATTTAATCATTAACCAGAAAGATACTGTCAATTACAATATTTTACTTAATGATGGTGATTTGCTGGTGCGGGGCGTGATCAACGGTGATGTGGTGGTTTTGTTTGGAGATATTCGTATTGAATCCGAGGCTACCATCAATGGTAACGTAACGGCCATTAACGGAAGAATCCGGCAGGAAGCGCAAAGCATTGTAACCGGCAACCAGATTGAGACCAACTTAAAAAATCTTTTCCCGGCACGTGAATTTGGTAAAGATTACGATGAAGACCTTTTAGACCGCTACTTAAGCCGCTACACCAAACCTTACGGCGAAGGCTACAACTCTTTTACTTTAAGCGAACGGAAAGAATCGGAGTTCTTGTTTCGCTACAATCGGGTGCAGGGGGCATTTTTCGGCCTGTCGCTACCTAAAATTATTGGCGGCAACTACCAATATCTTTCTATTGACGGTTTTGTCGGCTATGGTTTTTCGGACAAGAAATCGCGTTACGAAGTGAAAGTTGATCACTGGTTTTTGAGTCGCGTCAAATTCCGTTTTGAGGTGGGCGCTGCTATTTACGACAAAATCGAGAGTAAAGACGCCTGGCTCATTTCTTCTCTGGAAAATACGCTGGCCGCTTTTTTGCTTAATGATGATTATCTCGATTATTATCAGCGTAAAGGTTACCAGTTTCATGCCAGCCAGAATTTTACTCGTTATTTAAAAGCAACATTCGGTTATCGAAATGATCAATACTTTAATGTTCACAAAAATACGGACTGGGCCTTGTTTAAGGACAAAGATCGTTTTCCGGAAAATCCGGCTATTGATCAGGGGCGCATGCGCAGTTTATTTGGGGAAATTTACTGGGACTCACGAAACAATAAGGAATTACCCCGTTCTGGCTGGTACGCTCGTTTAAATGTGGAGAGTTCCACTAAAAAATTAAAAAGCGACTTCTCTTTCAATCAGTACGTTTTTGAAATTCGACGTTACCAGCCGTTGAGCCGCTGGGAACGGCTGGACATTCGCCTGAAAGCGGCAACTTCCGAAGGGCAGCTGCCATTGCAAAAAAGATTTCATCTGGGGGGCATAAGTACCTTACGCGGATTTAACTACCGTTCGATACGGGCCGAAGGTAATGGCGGAGATCGCATGTTATTGCTTAATTTAGAGTACAATATCAATCCAAAACTGTTTCACTTCCCCTTGTTTTTTGATGATGATTTGCACTACATTATTTTTTACGATATGGGGCATGTCTGGAATCGGGCCCAGGTTAGTGAAAAGGATGCCTGGAATGAAGGATTTAAACATTTAAAACTCAACAGATTTGCCAGCGATCTGGGAATTGCTCTGGCAAATCCTTCGGGACGTTTTAGAATAAACATCGCCAAAAGGCTTGATACTTCGCACAAGGCGTGGAAAGTATCATTAAGAATTAACAAACCTTTTTAAAGGATGCAGGAATGTCAGGGAGACTTTTAATACTATTTACCTTTGCCTTGCTTTTAAACCAGAAAAGCTTTGCACAGGTAGAAACGGTTGAATTGCGTGACTTTTTTCTTGATGAAATCAGTTATGCCGGTTTCATTTTGAATCAGGAACGTACGGTGCATATTGAAGCGGTGGGCGCCGGGGGCGATCATAAAATTGTTACGGGAAACTCTTTTCAGGTAGATCCTAACAATATGTTCGCTTATGCCTGGATTATTAACAGCGACACGCGCGAAATGGTCTGGCGCATGGAAATTGCTAACACTAAAAAAATGGCCGGTACTACTTTTAACCGGAAATTTGAAGGGGATGTAACATTACCTGCCGGAACCTATGAACTCTATTACGCTGCCTACAAACCGTCATTTTTAAATTTTGACGGCGGTTTTGTCTCATTCAAACATCTGTTGAAAGTGATTTTTGAAAGCAGTAAAGAATGGGATAAAGACGCAGAAAACTGGATGGCGCGTATTGATGGTGTGGACGAAGCACTTGACAAATTTGATATTAGAAAATTGCAGAAATCCTGGTTAGACAGAACAGTTGTTCATTTAGTTAAACAAAAAGACAACCAGATGCAGCACACGGGGTTTCGTTTAAAAAAACCGGCTGATTTAATGATTTACTCCATTGGTGAGGGAACTGATGGCAAAATGTTCGATTACGGCTGGATTATTGATGCCAAAACGCATGAGCGCATCTGGATGATGGAAGAAGACGAAACCGAATATGCCGGTGGGGCTAGAAAAAATCGTCTGTTTAAAGGACAGTTGCATTTCAAACCCGGTAATTACCTTGTATATTACAAAACCGACGATTCACACTCTTACAAGGAATGGAATGCCAATCCGCCTTATGATCCTGCTTTTTGGGGGATTGTGCTTAAACCGGTTTCTAAAGGATTTGACTGGCAGACTGTTGAAAAATTTGAAGATGCCAGCGAAGACGCTGTCATTTCCATTACACGCGTTGGTGATTACGCCTACACCGAGGCCTTTTTTAAAATTCTTAAACCAACGCGTATCCGCATATTTGCCCTGGGCGAGGGGCGCAATGGCGATATGTACGATTATGGTTGGATTACCCGCGCAGATGACGGAAAAGTCGTCTGGAAAATGGATTACGACAAAACAAAACATGCTGGTGGCTCTTCCAAGAATCGCCTATACGATGGTGTGCTATTCCTTGAGCCGGGCACTTATATCGTTCATTACCAGACGGATGATTCTCATTCTTATGAAGAATGGAATGCCCGACCGCCTCAGCAGCCGGAAATGTGGGGCATTTCAATTTACAATTTAGGTGACAAAGACGCTGTACAGAAGATCGAAAAAGAAAAATTAACGCCCAAACAGGTTCTGGCCCAGCTGGTTCAGGTAGGCGATGATGAGTTTTTAAGAAAAGATTTCATTTTGGACAAAAGCGCTACTGTACGAATTTATTGTTTGGGTGAGGGGGAATGGGACGAAATGTACGATTATGGCTGGATTAAAAATGTAGAAACCGGTCAGATTGTCTGGAAAATGCGGTACAAAAATACGGTTCACGCCGGCGGCTCTGAAAAGAACCGATTGGTTAATACGGTGCTCAGCTTACCTGCCGGTCATTACCGGGTTTACTACCGTTCGGACGGCAGCCACTCTTACCGCAGATGGAATGCTGCCCCGCCTTACGATGAACGTAACTGGGGGATTACCGTATTTTTAGTTGATTGATTAAACGGGAGGTAATATGTCACGAATTATTTTAAACATTTTGCTGTTAACCAGTTTTTTACTGTCGGCAAATTTTGATCAGGTGATTGAAAAGACGATTGATGTCAGCCAGTTTAAAAAAGTGGAAGTGTTTACCACCAACGGAAATGTTCACATTGAAGGAATCGAAGGAAACAAGCTCCACCTTACAGCAACCAAAAGTATTGAAGGCTCGGAAAGCGAAAAAGATCGATTGCTCAAATCACTGAAAATTGTGATGGATGTTCATGACGGGATTTTAACGATTAAAGTAGAACGCCCGGCAAAAAAGAGAACAGGATTTTTTAGCTGGTTATTTGATTTGGGTGTAGGAGAATATCAGGTTGATTTTGATTTAAAACTTCCAACGCACCTGATGGTTAAAGCACATTCGACCAATGGAAAAATTAAAGTACACAATTTCCCGTCAGGACTGAATTTAGTTACAACCAATGGCGAAATTAAGGCGATTGGGGTTCAGCAACTGCAGGAATTACATTCTACTAATGGTAATGTTTACGTTGAGTTTAAAGCCCTGCCTTCAATGGAACAGGAAGTGGAAATCAGTACAACCAATGGCGAGATTAGTGTGCTGGTTCCAAAAAAATCTGAATTCAATTTAAAAGCGTTTACGACCAATGGCCAAATTGATTATGCATTGAACATCACAGGCCGCCGGTCTAAAAGCAAAAACCATCTGGAAATCATCAATGGTGAAAACTTGCCCACACTGTTCCTGAAAACGACCAATGGCGATATCAGTGTGTTTGCCAGGTAAGCCAGGCTGGTTTTAGTTGCGCAGTGTATTTTTCAGCCACTGATTATTTCTCGCAGAGAGCGCAGAAAATTTCCTGGAACCAGATTTTTACTGGATTTTAAAGAATGCGGATTGCCGGAATAACGGTGATGAACATGAAAAAGTAACAAGGTGACAAAGTTCTAAAGCCTGAGATTCAGGATTGGTTTGATTAACAAGATTTTTAACCTCCCCTCAAATAACGAATCACTGTAATCCTGAATCCATGCAAATCAGAGATCAATTCATTAGTCTGCCAGCTACATTTTACGCCTCGACTGCAATCAGTTAAGCCCATAAAATATTCCAGCAAAATAAATAGTCATAACCCCCCAAAGCCCCTTAAACCCTTACACCCTTATACCATTAACCCTTTAACTATTAAACCATTTCACCAATACCCCGATCACTACTTTGATGCATTTTTATGCTACTTAGTTAAAAAATATACAAGATCAAAAAAAATAATAATTTAAGGCGAATTTTTATTGCCTTTAATTTTAAAATTTGTAAATTTGAGCTGATTGTATTAAAAAACTAATTTTAAATTACGTCCT
>JAGHBR010000119.1 GCA_021160885.1 Caldisericaceae bacterium | reverse complement strand
TGATCGATGCCTGCCGCGCAGTGGGCATTCCGGCGCGCCTCATCAGTGTGCCCATGTGGTACGATAATTCCGGCAACCATTCCTGGGTAGAAATCTGGGACAATGGCTGGCATTTTATCGGCGCCGGAGAACCGGGAGCGCTGGATGAAACCTGGTTTGAAGAAAGGGCCAGCCACGCTAACAAAAGTGACTGGAAGTATCGAATTTACGCTGTTTCCTACAAAAGGACCGGACTCAAGTTTCCTGATCTGTTTGATCCCACCGTTGATTATTTGTACGCGGTCGATGTAACAGATCGCTATGCTGCCCAAACGGTTGAAACGCAGGCTGTGGAATTGCGCGTTAATGTGGTTGACGCCAAAAGTGGCGCGCGTGTGTCATTACCTGTTCAGTTATTTCAGGGACAGAAAAAAATAACCGAAGGGCGCTCGCGCAGTGAACGAAATGATATGAATGACTACCTGACTTTCAAAGTGCAGCCTGGCCAGATTTATCTGCTTAGCATTAAAACACCAGATGGCAATCTTGAACAGAGGGTGAAGATTAGCGACCAGAAAATTCAACTGGTGACCGTTGAAGTGCAGTAGATGGTCAGGACATTTTGGTTTTGAATATGTAGATTGTGTTGTTAGTGCGGTGTTGGTTGAATGGGCTTGCAAAGGTCGGTTTTCGCTTATGCAAAAGGTTAAGAGTTAAGGGTTGAAGGGGGGCAAAAAGTTAAGGGTATAAGAGTTTAAGGGTTAAGGGTTGTGGGACCTTCGGAGTGCATGGACAGTATTTAGGGAATAAACTCAGGATGGAATTTATTTTGGTCAACAATGATTGCGGCCTTTTAACTTCCCCAATGATACAGGGTGGGAGCTGGATTTCGTATTTCGAAATTCAAGTTTTGAATTTTTACTTTGGGATGGGGCAATAGAACAAAGTTTACAAAAAAATTGCCAGAGGTCGGATTTATTTTGGGTATCAGTGACATGCCACATTAATTATTTTTTTAATAATGGAGCAAAACAAAATAGGGAAAACCTTAGGTTTGATTCTAATTAGGACCCATTCAACATTCAAAATTCAAAACTCAACATTTCTTGAGTGTGCGCTGGGCATAGTTACATTAGCATGAATTTTTAACATTAACCAGAAATGAATGAAAAGGGAGGCAAAAAATTGAAAACAGTTTTTTTCGTTTTGCTTTCAGCACTGTTTTTATTTGCTAATTCAATCTTTTCCGTAAAAATCGACAAAATCAATCCAACTGACAGTGAATATCCTTCCGGGCGCGGTCCAAACCAGCTTGTTGTGTACACTCCTCAGTTTGGCGATTCAACCGGTACCAATAAATACGGTTTAGAGGCAGTGGTTCGCAAAGGCATTGTCAACAAAGTAGGAGGGAACAATTCGCCCATTCCGGCCGACGGATTTGTAATTTCCGGGCACGGGAAAGGAGCAAACTGGATCTCACAAAATTTGTTTCCAGGTGTCAGAGTGAAAATTAAAGAAAATCAACTCATTTGTGAGGTCGGGCCAGATGCTTATTTGTACTGGACTGAGTATTTTTTAAACAGGGCTTTGAGCAATCTTGAAAAATTCGCCCAACAGAAATCAACCGGTTTTGATCCCGACCGTTTGGTAAATGCTATTTCTGCATTGCAAAAAAATGTGCAGCAGCTTAAAAATCAGCCGCAGCCGGATTCCCTGAAAATCATGTCGGCTTTGCAGGAAAGTAAGCGGTTGTTCTACCAATCCTATCCTTCAAAAAAAGGAGAATTGCGGGCCGTCTGGTACCACATTCGCGCCAAAAAACCAGAAGAATTGGAACAGGCCGTTAAACAAATGAAGGAACTGGGGGTCAACGTCATTTGCCCGGAAACCATCTATGGCGGTTATGCCATCTACCCCAATGCCCATCCCGATTTGCCACAAAATCCGCAGTTTATTGGCTGGGATCCGCTGGCTGAGCTGGTGCGCCTTTCACAAAAATATGAGATGAAACTGATCCCCTGGGTCTGGGTCTTTTTCGTGGGACGTGAAAATTCTCCATTGGTCAACTCAAAAGCCGATTGGCTGGCCGTCAATTATTCCGGTCAACACGCCTCCGAGATGGAAAAAGGTTACCACTTTTTTTGTCCTGCCAGAGACCAGGTGCACAATTTCTGGCTGCAGGTTTACCGAACCATGCTTTCGCGCTACCAGCTGGATGGGCTACAACTGGATTACATCCGTTATCCGGTTAGCATGTCCTACGATAAGGGCTTTTGTTACTGCGAACATTGCCGTAAACAATTTACGCTGGATTACCTGGTGGATCCTCTGGCCATTGATCCGGAAAATGATGCACAAATCTGGAAAAAGTGGCAGCTCTTCCGGGAGAAGCAGGTCACTCGTTTTGTGGCCAAAGTACACCGTTTAATCAGCAGCGAATTCCCGCAGGTCAAACTTTCTGCCGATGTGTTTCCTGATATCAAAGAGAGTCGCCAGCTTAAAATGCAAAACTGGGGCTACTGGCTGAAAAAAGGTTATTTGCAGGAAATCTTTACCATGTCCTACACGCCGGATGTGCAGACCGT